>DATNQH010000096.1:0-27029 GCA_036704105.1 Leptolyngbyaceae cyanobacterium
ACTGCTCCTGTGCGGCTATTATTTTCTCCACCGATAGTTTATTGTCAATAAGCCCCCTAAGTCTCTCTATTTTTTCAAGAGGGTCTGCGGCTGGAACCTATGAGCCTACCTTGCTTTCATCCTGCTTGTCGCCCCCTCAAGGTTGGCAGAGTTATTTATTTTTGATCGGCGTGTAGCGACGGCTTTACGAAACATATCTGTGCAAAGAAAGGCAAAATTATTAAACCCGCCCCTACTGCATTTAAAAAGAAACCGCAAACGATTTTTTATGACTCAAATCAATCTGTGGATAGATGCAGACCATGCTATAGGCTACCTAGCGCAAGCAGATCGAATTCCCCATCGCACTGAAGGTGAAGGAGTGTTGCTAGAACAAGTCCCGAAAACTGTGAAGCGTATTCTCGATTTGGGAACTGGCGATGGTAGATTACTGGCTTTGCTGAAGAGCGATCGCCCCGAAGTTCAGAGTGTGGCGATCAATTTTTCTCCTACAATGTTGTCAGCAGCAAAAACTCGCTTTGCTGGGGATGTATCAGTAGAATTAATTACTCATAACTTGGATGAACCATTACCTAACTTGGGTTCTTTTGATGCTGTTGTTTCCAGCTTTGCCATCCATCATGTGACACACGATCGCAAGCGTTCTCTCTACACTGAAATTTTCCATCTGCTGGAACCAGGCGGTATCTTCTGCAACTTGGAACACGTTTCTTCCCCCACCCCAGCACTGCACGAACGCTTTCGACAAGCACTTGGTATTGCTGATGAACCAGAAGATCCATCGAATAAACTTCTAGATGTGGAAACCCAACTAGCTTGGCTGCGGAAAATTGGCTTTACCGATGTAGACTGCTACTGGAAATGGTTGGAACTTGCACTGCTAATTGGAGTTAAGCCTCAATATTAGTAGGGTGGGCAATGCCGGGCTAGCAAAATATTGTATACCAACATGAATTTTATTTGACTATTATTTTAACTTTCTAGTTAAATGTAGCGATCGCTATTTTCATTTAGCAGATAGATTAATCAAACTAGATTAAGGTAAGGTGGAACATGGCAGACAAAATTGAAATATCTGTTTATCATCCCCAATACCAAGCTCAAGTAATTGAATTAATTTTAAAAATTCAGCGAGACGAGTTTAGGCTTCCCATTACCCTGGATGGCCAACCAGACTTACTTATTATTCCAGCTTTTTACCAACAACGCAACGGCAATTTTTGGTTAGCTTTAGATGGTAATACTGTAGTAGGAACTATTGCCGCGATTGACATAGGCAACAGCTATTTAACATTGAGAAAAATGTTTGTTGACGTTAAATATCGCGGTGCTTCTCTTGGAGTTGCTAAAAATTTGTTATTTAATTTGATAAATTGGTCAAAACTCAAAAATGTTCATACGGTATATTTGGGGACTATTGATAAATTTAAAGCTGCCCATAGATTTTATGAAAAAAATGGATTTATACGCATAGGTAATCGAATTTACCTACTAATTTCCCCATAATGGAAGGAGACAATATATTTTATCGACTATATTTACACGAGTAAAAGAAAATAACTACTACAAATAAAAGAATTTTTGCTCAGGAATATAACTAAAAATATCTATGGCTTGGGTTTTTTAACCTGTCTCTGAATAATGTCTTATTAATCGATATTGTAGGTGAAAATATGGAAGATATTTATAATTATCTGAAAATATCAGACTCAATTGCTACTTCAGGACAACCAACAAAAGAGCAGTTCCCAGCAATTAAAGACTCAGGATATCAAACTGTGGTGAATTTGGCACTACCAACATCAACCAATGCTTTACCAGATGAAACACAAGTGGTTGAAAACTTAGGTATGCAGTACGTTCACATCCCAGTAGTTTGGGAAAATCCCACGCTTGAGGATTTGGAACAATTTTTTATTGTGATGAAAGCGAATGCCGATCAAAAAATATTTGTTCATTGTGCTGCCAACATGAGAGTCTCAGCTTTTATGTATCTTTATCGTCGCATTCACGATCACATGAGTGATGAAGAGGCTAAGAAATATTTATCTCAAATTTGGCAGCCAAATGAAATTTGGCAAAAATTCATCGCACAAGTACTCGAACATTATAAATAATGGGTAATAGACTTCATCCACTATAGAAGCACAAGCGATCGCTAAACTCTTCAACCGCACTCGCCTACGCCGTCAACACTTGCTGTGCTGTTAAGTTTAGTTGCGAGAAAGTCCGAGATACAATCAACTCAGTTCCTTTAAACTCTGTTGACTGATAGCCTCCATCAACCAGCAGCAAAACGCTCACTTCGGCTTTTCTTAAATCTACAATCCAATACTCAGGAATCCCAATTGTGCGATACTCTTGCTCTTTAGCTTGATCGTCTGTCTTTTTCGAGCTTGGGCTAACTATTTCCACAACCAGCAAAGGCGCACTTCTCAAAACAGCTGCTTTCGTCTTCTCGGCTTTCACTACAGCCCACTGCGCTGTTGTCATTATACATAACTCTGGAGTGCGAGAGCGCTCTTTGCCACTATCAGGATTAATACCAATATACACGCCCACGTCCCGCTTGACTATCCAAGGTTGCTGCTGTTTAGTAATTTCGGCTTTGAAAATGTCAGATAATAGATCGGTTGCATCTGAATGTTCGCCTGTTGGTAGCGGAACCATTACTAGCTCTCCATCCACCAACTCATAACGATTGTCAGTACCGTCATCGTAAGTTAAATATTCCTCAAAGGAAAGTTTTAAAGAAGTCTGAGTCATGATCTCCAGCAATGCATTTCCTAATCGCTAGTTACCCAACGGGAAAAAAGTGTTGCTTCAGCACATCCAGGCGCGAACAGTTCCAGTAATCAATATGAGAAGCAATTAATCCCTCAGAATTGAGTTTTAACTCACTTGAACCAGAAATAGCAATGCGCGGTTTCCAAGGAAGTGGAGTATTCCAGCTCAATGTCCACTTCATTGTAATGGTGTCACCTGTGCGGCGGATGTCGTGTAAATCCATTTTGGTCTTGATGAACGCAGTTTTGATGAAATTAATCATCAGCTTATACCGCTTAATTCCGTGAAAGCGGTTGAGCGGATCTTGGAAGTAGATATCTTTGGCGTAGATGCTGTAAGTCTGATTGACAGGAAATCTTGCGTAGTCCTGTTTGAGGATTTCAATAATGTCCATCGTATTAATTTTACCAATAGTAGAGACGCGATATCCGCGCCTCGATAACACTGCTATACTTCTGGCCAAAGTCTTTCCAGCTGAGCCTTCCATGCACCGATCGCGCGATCGCGATTTTCTTTCCCTTGTTCTATATCACCTAACAATCCCTCATCATAAAAACGTCCTACATTTTTGAGCGTAGCTTCTAAAGATTGTCCTTGTAGCTTTTGTGCTTGAATAATTTGCCGCAAACGACTTTCAACTAGCCTTGCAAACACATCAGACAAACCTAATTGATGCAGTGAGACGAGGCGCGCGATCGCATCGGTAAAATCCCCACTCGTCAAAGTTTCCCGATTGTGCTGAAACACTCCCCATATTACTTCCTGATGCAAGGCATAGCGGACTTGTTGAGTGTCATCAAAGTTCGCTTCCATCAGCTGCGCCAAAAACGGTTGTGCTGCTTGTGCTGAAGTAATCGGTAGCAGCACTCGTAACCACGAGCGATCTTCGGAAAGTAGTACCAGTAGCCTTAAATCTGGGGTTTCTATTTGCCACGAACCAGGGGCGATCGCTTGAACGTATTCTGGATTAAATAAGTCTGTAAGTTTACTGGCAATTTCTTCAGGTGTCATATACTATTCTGCCCCAACGAGCTTTCAATCTACTACTAGTAGAACTGATTTTGGCAGCGTGAGAATCAGCCAGATGGCAGTAACAGAACTAGAAAATAGTAATATTACACAATTTGTACTCGTCCACTCAGATTAGAGACAATACCAACTCTTTTACCAATTTCTTCTGGAACAAAACTAGGTATTTGAGCTAATGTTTGCAAAACCAAACTGCTATCTCGCACTGCCAAAAGGAAACCTCTAATTGCTTGCTGGTTCGGTATAGAATCTACTTGCGCTAAAAACTTGAGCCAATTTACCTCACTATTGCCGCAGTGTTCTACTAAATATAAGCTAGCAAGATGTTCTGCGACAAAATCATGCGTAAAGCGGATTGTGTCTTGAGCTTTACCGATTCTTTGCAGCATCCCAAGGTTTTTTTCTAAATATTGAAGATATATTTGGGCAGAATTTCTTCCATCCAATGGAGTAATTGCAGCTAAAACTCGGTTACGTTTAACTGAAGCAGGTTGGAAGGTTTGTTTAATACATTCCCAGGCGATAACTTTAGCATACTTCTGAAGTATTCCAAACTCTAGATCAGTATTCTTCCCAACTCTAGGCACAAGTAGGCGAATTGCTTTGGCATCCAACCGCGATTGTGCCTGAGTGAGTTGTGTATTAACCCAAGCGTCTACCACTCTGGGGTGATACTGAAACAAGTTGACAAATAGCAAACCGCCAACTGGCATCTCGATCTTACTAAAAGAACCAGGCAAAGCAATGCGGATGTATTTATTTAAAACATTATTGATTTTTAATAACCATAAAGGACGAAGCCAGAGAATCAGCGACCATAATGACATGAGTGAGATAAAGTAAAGAATAGCGATCGCGATCGGTTTGTGTTGAACAGCCCAGTTATATAGTCGCTCAAACCAGCGATCATCTCGTTCAGCTTTGAGCAATTTTAAAGACTGCTCTAAAAGCCTTACTTCTGTGTTTGAAAACTTGTTCTTGGAGCTTGTTATTGCTTTCAAAGCTGTGTCTAGTTCTGAGATAGTTTTTTCCAACTCTGAACTCGATAAAAACTTCGCCTCATACTGAAAACTTGCTGCAATTCTCCCTAAAGCATAGACAGCAGATGAACTAACCGATGGATCTTTATCATGCAAAACTGATGTCAAAGCAGGAATTGCAGCTTGCGCTTCCACACCCATACTTCCCAAAGCCGTTGCTGCAATTGAGCGAACTGAGCGATCGTCGTCTTGTAAAAGTATAGTCAGAGCAGGTATCACTATTTTGGCTCTAGTACCCATACTTCCAAGAGCCGTTGCTGCGCTAGAGCGCACGATCGCGTTTTTATCTTTCAGTGCGGCGCTAAGATTGGGAATTGCTGTTTGTGCGCTTATACCCATACTTGCCAATGCAGATGCTGCATCGATCCGCACATTTTCATCCGGATGCTTCAAATTGGCTGCAAGCGCGGAAACTGCTGGCTCTTCACATTTCTTTAAAGCCGCAATAGTAAAAATCCATTCATCAGTGTTCTTTAATTTTGTGATGTAGGAGTTGACGTTCGCCTTAGAACAGCCTTGCGCCAAAACTGTCTGGCTCGTTAGTAAGTAATAAAATATGCAAAAAACAGTTATTTTTATCAATATAAATATTGGTTTTTTGTTGTTATTCATACGTTATACAGTAAAATTGAAGCTAATGGAATAACCAAGCAATCGTTTTAATTTTGCTATAAAATATTATTTCTATAAACCTTAATCACTAATTTTTTTTAAATTGCTGAATCTTCAATGAGTGTCTTTATTGGCATTTTGTCTTACTAAAATACTCGTTTACCTTTGTTTTTAACTTACAACGTTTTGTAAATGATAAATCCAAATAAATTCCATTACGTTTGTTCAACTAAACCAGTGTTTTGCTACTACTAAAAACCTGTAAATAATTTGTTAACAATAAATATTAAATGTGATGTTCAAAGTAAGCAAAAAAAATATATTCGCTTATTGTCTTTTAATACTAAATAACTTTTTTCTCACTTATTACCTGGTTACATATCAGAGCTAAAGTTAAATATACTTGTTCTTTCTCCTAAAACAACCAGAAGTACTGCTACTAAAATTTGGCAAGTATTAATTAATTGGTAGTTTAAACTACTCTATATTTGCCTCAGACTCAGATTAATACTTCTAGGTGTAGATATTATTGTTACGCAACTCTGTTTTTAATTATACATTTATCTTGTTGTTAAGTATACATGGTGACGAGTTAAACTCAGCCATTGTATAGTCAACTTGATTTGAACGTAGTGTTTAAGCGCTCAAATTACCCCAATGGGAAGAAAACTATTTTCCAGCCATAAGAGATATTAAAGTTGTCTAGTGTCAGTTGTTTTTGCCGTTGACACTTGACTTCTAACTAATTGCTAATTTCTTTAATCAAGAGCTAGAGCAAGTAAATGCAATATCTGAATAATTTTAGATGTTTTCGCGCGATCGCTACACATAAGCAATTCACAAGCTGATCATTTATCTTGAGACTGTGTGTTGGAAGAACGCAGTGTATTATTAGCCACAGCCCGAACTTGTGACTTGAGAGCTTCTGGTGCTACTTTTTCTGCTTGAGCAAATAAAGCAGATGCACTTTTAGTATCACCTTGAACGTGGCGCAAAACTGCTTTGCCAACTAAAGCTTTGAGATTATCGTTGCGCTTAGATAGAATTTGATCGTAGACAATTTCTGCATCAGCCACTTTGCCCGTAAGTTCAAACAACTGTGCTAGCTGCAAGCGTAAATCTATACGTTCCGGCTCCCGCTGGATCATTTGCTCAAGTAACTGAATGGCTTGTTGAAACTGTCCAGATTCTTGTAAAGCCTGAAGATTTTCTATGCTGCTGGCTTGATTAGGCTCAGGTTGAAAAAAGCGCTGATACCCAACTAAAAAGACCAATAATGTAGTGACAGATCCGAGAAATATATATAGTAGTAATGCCCTATTTCTAAATAATCTATTAGTAATAAAAGATGAATTATTACGACTTTCTACTTGTACTGGTTCAGTAGAGAAAATATTTTGTATAGTACTATTTGGCAACTCTTGCTTTAGTGGTAGCTGATAATTGCTTGGTAAAATGCGGTTGACTAAAGCTAGGAGTTGATTATCTAAGCCAGGGTTGTGTACTTTATTCAACTCCCACACTACCCACAGAAGTGAAACAGCCGCGCCTTTGGCTTCAATACGTACTCCACCATTATTATGAATCAGAGGAATAAACGACTGAAAAATTTGATAATTAGCTTGTACAGCATTAAGATGTGTAGTTAAAGGTTGTAACTTTTTTGTAATAATTTGCTGAGTGGAAGAGTTATTTTCCAGCAAATCTGATTTAGTCAATATTATTGCTAAAGGGTACTTTAAGCCATTTAGATAAACTAAGCTCGTAAGTGCCATTACTTGTTCAAAAATATCATCCAATACTTGCACGTAAGCATCACTGTGTCTCATTGCATAGGCATCAATAAATACACAACACCCATGTGAATTGAACACCATGTTGCGAAACTCAAGGTTATGGATATCGCAAATTTCTCCAGGAATGTCATTCCATTGAAAATGACACAGAGTTTGCTCTCCCCAAAAACTTTGCTTTTTTAAGCTAAAGTTAAAATTCACAATTTTCATTGTGGGAGGTGGATATTGATTTGTCTGAACAACATAGTTCAGAATTTTCTGAATATTTTCTTGTACTTGGTCATTTTGACAGTCGAACCATAACTTTTGCCGCTGTGTTGTAAGGTGATTAGATTGTAATTCTTCATAGCTGCCGATCATAAAAACCGTCTTGCCTACACCTCTCTGTCCGATGCTTAATAAATTAAATGTTTTACTTTGTGTTAAGTTCGTAGGTAATATATTTATCTTTTTTTTCCTATCTCTGGTTGTCATAGTCACTTCCTCCTGTTTATACCCGTTTAAATTGTAAAGTTTTTAATCAAGTAGCAGCATATTCTTTGATTATTCCAACAAAAACTTAAGTTTTTTACCCACTTAATTTATAAATCCAAATAATGCTCTAGGTAGAGAGGAGCTGTAGCAAGAGTAGTCTTTAGGTATGATACAGCAGAAATACGAAGAGAATTCACTAATACTATTTGTGAATGAATCCCTATCCTGCTTTCTTTGAAACTTACTTAGACTCTTTTGGTAAAAATATTTGCTTTATCTGTTTATCTAGAGCTAGCGCACCTGTATATTCGGTAATACTTAATGTTAAAAACTACACCAATTAAAAGCTAATAAGCAATTTTTGTCTTAGTACTTAGCACTAATTATAAGTATAATAATTACTTCATAAACTTAGAGCGCTCCTAGATATAATAAGGTTTTACAAACGCGCTATAGTACAAGTTTACTTTTAGCGAATAGGTGCAAATCCTGCCTGTTGCAGCATGAGTTGCCCTTCTTCAGAAAATAGCAAATTAGCATAAGCAATACCAGCCTGTTCATCAACTCCACCATTACGCTTAATAATGATGAACAAGCGTCTAGTCAAAGGATAAGAGCCATTGGCAAAGGCAACTGAGTTTACAATATCTTTATTATTGATGTCAAAAGGAGAGATAAATTCTTTATTATCTGTTAGGGATAAGGGTAGAGGATTAATAATAGCTAAGGACAGAGGATCTATAGATTTTTGACCAATAACTTCCGAGGCTGTTGCATAACTAATTCCTCCAGGGATCTTAGCAACTAGGCGAATAGAGTCTGTAGTAGTTTCTACTTGACGCACATTTGGACTGAATTCGGCTCCCGCCAAAACTTTTGTTTTGATAAAATGCGCAGTGCCGCTATATTGCGGGTTACGGCTAAAAAGAATAATCGGCAAGTCGGGACCACCCACTAGTTTCCAATTATTAATTTTACCAATAAAAATATCTCTAATTTGGTTTAAGGTTAAACCAGGAATAGAGACTTGAGGATTGACATAAAAGGCAATGCCATCAATGGCAACAGGTATTTGACCTAAAATAAAACCTTGTTGTTGGGCTTGTTTTAGTTCAGTTTCTTTTATTGGTCTGGAAGATTGGGCAAAACTTAATTGACCTGCCAGCAGCATTTTTATACCAATTGCAGAGCCGTGTTTATGTGGGATTGGATCGGTATAAATTAATTTAAATTGAGGGTGTGCGATCGCGATCGCACTTACTATAGCGGGCGATCGCAGTGGCGCAAAGCTAGTCGAACCCCCGTATTTAAATTTACCCAAAGGTACATTTGTCACATCTGCTAACATCTTATAAGTAAACGGACTCATCGCCCAATAACTCGACTTGTTGTAGCCCGACCCAGAAACACTTGCTTGTCTCAACCCATAAATACCAAATGCCAAAGCTAAAGCAGCAGCAGCAATACCTATTTTGAGTAATAATTGAGTTCTTTTATGCGCTTGCTCAGAATCATAACCATTGCTTTCGTTGGAAATTTGGCTTGTCAGCGGTTGGTCTAAATTTGACCGTGCAGAAATAGTTTGGTTAGAGCTTTTTGAAGCAGATTTATAAACATTCGCTACTGTATTAAGTGCTACATTTTCTCCAGGTAACCAGTTTTTAATTGGCTTTGTAGTTCTCTTTTTATAAAGTAAACTACGAGTATTGGTCTTAAACTGATACTGCCGTTGATTTCTATTACCTAACACTTGTTTATGGGGGTGCAATTTTTGCTTATAACTTTGATAAGCTTGTATAGCAGTTTGATTGGGTACGACATTCTCTGGTGATAGAATTGTTGCATCTAGGTTAAGACCATCAATAATATAACGGGTGTATATTGAGAGAGTTGCTATTTGCTGTTCGTAGGTTTGTTGGCTCAGATCGATTGTTGGCTCTTGTTCATTCACCGGGACAAACAACTCAAGTAACTCTCCTTGCCGCAAGGCGAAATAGCTCCGCTGTCGAACAGCCAAGGTAATTGCCACTCCTGGACGAGCGGGTTGGTAACTCCACAAATCAGGTATTACTTTAGTCTCTAAGCGGGCAGATGGATTGTGCCGATTTATTACTGCTACCGGGCCTTTTTCCAAGCAGATAAAGATATTAGCGAGTTGAAAATCAAACAATGGCTCTGTTATGTAATAGCAGACGAATAACGGCACATCACCACGCCCCAAATCGTCTGTGCCATCGTTATACAACCAGCCAAATAAAGTTGATTCTGGCGATATCTGATGTAAGAAAACAGCACGGTATCCAGAAGCGGGGGGATTGTAAGAATCCCAATACTGAGAAACCAAACGTTGCATGAAGGTTTGTTGTATCTCTATAGGCAACCGTGCGCTGGCAAGAGTGCTAAATCCCCTTCCAGCAAAGCTAGTGTAAATAAGTTGGCTCAAAAGTAAATACATGATGGAGGATGAGAAGAGATGTTTACGCTGAAATATGTTGCAAAAATTTGAGGATGACATCAAGATTCTAATTGTGCCAGATATATTCAGGCAGCAATTACAAAATTATTTAGCCAAGTGAGAGCAAAATGAGTCAGAGTCCTAATCCTGCCAATGTTACTAGTGATTGTAGTAGTAACAACCATTTGGGTATCAAAAAAGAAGATTGTGCCAGTACTCATCTGCAACTATCTCTGACTTTCTCACAACCCGTGAACTATCAGAGATCTTTTCGCCTTCAACGCCAAAGAATGACTTTTAAAGCAAAAGCTTTAGCTTTAGTAATTGCTGTAGGTATAGTATCAGGTCTGACCAGTCGAGCAACTGCTAGCTACTCGATCGAGCAATCGCTTCCCGATTTAGGCCAAGCTCAACAAGCTCGGATTGACAATTCAGAAGAGATTGTATCGGGTTCGCCGAGCCAACTACCATTAACCTTGATGATTGAGACAATCATAGCCTCGTTACTGCTAGTTGGTTTACTCACCGCTTTTTTTGCCAATCGTACTATGCGATCGCCTAAAACAGCGGTTGAAGAAGATAAAAAACCAAGCGCAGAACAAGATGATTTCTCGTTGCAGCTAGCTACCATAGATAGATCTGCTTTGGAAAAAACAGATGTTGCTGAACAGCAAGCAGTCGCAGTTGAACAAGCAAAGCTATTAACAGAAATATCTTTGCGAATTCGGCAAGCTCAGTATTTGGAAGATCTACTCAAAATTGCGGTTAAAGAACTACGACGCGCACTTAAAGTTGATCGCGTATTTTTCTACCGCTTCACACCTGAAGCTAACGGGGTAGTTGTGGCAGAATCTGTTTTGCCGGGTTGGCCTTCATGCTTGAAGATAAAAGTATCTGATAGTTATTTTTCTGGCTCTAATGTTGGTGTAGAAGAATATCTAAATGGTCATATTTGTGTTACTAATAATATTTATACAGCCGATCTAAAAGAGAGCCATTTGAACTTGCTGGAACAATTTGCTATTAAAGCACAAATAGTTGTACCAGTCGTGAAAAATAACGAGCTTTTCGGTTTATTAATTGCTAATCAATGCTCGGAAAGTCGCGCATGGCAACCTCATGAAGTCGATTTATTCGTGCAGTTAGCAAAACAGGTAGGATTTGCGATCGATCAAGTTATTTTCTTAGAAAAACAAGAAGCAGAAGCAGAAAAATCGAATCTCCTGGCGGAAATTACTCTCAGGATTCGGCAAGCACAATTTTTGGAAGATTTACTTAAAACTACAGTTAAGGAAGTGCGCCGCGCCTTAAAAACAGATCGCGTGTTGATCTATGGACTTGACGCGACTAACTGGGATGGAATTGTAGTTGCAGAATCTGTTGCTCCTGGTTGGCCGCAAACCTTACGAGTGAGATTAAACGATCCTTGTTTTAGGAACTCTTATGTAGAAAAGTACAAAAACGGTCATATTACAATTATCAATAATATTTATCAAGATTCTCGTGTAGAGGATTGTTATCGGGAAAGGCTGGAACAGTTTGCTGTGAAAGCAAGTTTAGTGGCACCAATTATCAAAAATAATCAGTTACTTGGTTTATTAATTGCTCATCACTGCTCGGAGACAAGAAAATGGGATGAGGATGAGATCGATTTATTTGCCCAGTTAGCAATTCAAGTAGGTTTTGCAATTGATCAAGTAAGTTTGCTAGCTGAAATGGAAGAGCAAACAGGAATCGAAAAAGTTGAAAAACATATTTTACATAGCGATCTGGAATAAAAATTTTTCGCTTGTTAAGTTGTAAAAAATCCCAGCTTGCTCTTGTTTAATGGTTGTTGCCGTGCATAAATGGAACCCAGACTGAGACTGTTTAAGTGCCGTTCCTGTACCATTTGGTTTTATGGCTGCGACCTAAATGCTTGCTAAAAAGTATGACTTGCAAGCATTTTATCAATCTAAAATCCAAAATCTAAAATCTAAAATGGTATGGGCTACTGCCTGGGAACTATAGAAGCCAAAATGTTATATTTATACCTGTTGTAGATTTTTGATGATGTCTATCAGTTCTTTTGGTTTGTGAACCAAAAAATCCGGGTTATGCTCTGCTAATATTTGTTGAGAATTAAATCCCCAACTAACAGCGATCGCTTTGACACGACTTCTTTTTGCTGCATCTATGTCTCTAGTTTCATCCCCTACATAAATACTTTCTTCTGGCTTGATATTTTCTTGTTTCAATATTCTATTAATAACTTTACTTTTACTAAATAGCGCTGCTTCTGTATAAATAAAATCAAATGAGTTTTGTAAGTTATTAGTTTCCAGAAAAGCTAAAATATTTTCTTTTGAATTAGAACTAAGAATGACTATTTTACCGACTTGGTTTTTTAACTCTAATAAAGCTGATTCAATTTCTGGAAAAGCTTTAACATTATAAATTTCCTCTCTTAATTCTGATTTTATTTTGGCTAATAACAAAGGAAATTTAAAAATTGAAATACCTGAATATTTGATAATTTGTCTAGAACTTAAGTTTTTGATCTGAGCTAGTTCCTCTTCACCCAGAGGTTTGTAGCCAAAATTTACAGCTAATTGATTAGTAATACCAACGAGTGTATTGAAAGTATCTGCAATGGTGCCATCAAAATCAAAAAAAATTATCTTTATAGTCATTTGAGAAAATTACGATGGACTACTGGCAACAGACGACTCCAGATTAGCACGGGCATTGCGTCGCAACATTTCTGGTTTGATTCGCCGTAAAGCTGAAGCTGGAAAGCGGCGATCCCATTCTGAATCTGAAATCTCAGCTAATTCTGTTAACTTGGGTGCTATATTCTGCGGATAAGGATGAAGTTCTGCTACATCAGTTGCTGTGGCAAAACGTTGGTTCCAAGGGCAAACATCCTGACAAATATCGCAACCAGCAACCCAACCTTGCATCTGTGGCGCGATCGCATCAGGTAACTTTTCATCCCGATTTTCAATTGTATGATAAGCAATGCAACGATTAGCATCTACTACAAATGGTTGAGTAATTGCATTTGTAGGGCACGCCTCAATGCAACGAGTACAGCTACCGCAATGTTGCGTATGAGGTTTGTCTGGCGTTAAATCTAAGTTTGTCAGCACTTCACCCAAAAACACCCAAGAACCATATTCTCTCGTAATCACATTACCATTTTTGGCAATCCAACCAATCCCGGCTTGTTGCGCCCAAGTTTTATCCTGTACCGGGCCAGTATCAGCATAGTAACGTGCTTGCACACCTACCGCTTGTGCTTGTAACCAGTTACTTAGTTCCTTGAGCTTTTTGTGCAAAATCTTGTGGTAGTCTCTGCCCCAACCATATCGGGCAATTTTAGCATACTCGTCCCCAGAAGGACGTTGTTCGGGCGTATAGTAGTTTAAGGCTACACAAATGAGCGATCGCGCCTCTGGCATCACTTGATGAATATCCTGCCGCTTCGGGTTCGTCATCCATGCCATATCTGCGTGATAACCTAGATCGAGCCACGTCTGCAAACGTTTTACATCTACTCCATCATTTCTGTCTGCTGCGGCAATTCCAACTTTGTGAAATCCCAATTTTAAGGCGAGTTGCTTTACTTGGGTGCTATTAACTGCTGCGTTTGCAGCAGTCTTGGGTGAAGTAGCAGTGAGGGGGTGTGGGGAGAAATTCAAAATACCACAAATTAGCACAACTTTCTCATCTTAGCGAGACTTTCCAATGTATTTGATTTATTAACCTTTCAAAGTTATTTGTTAATTGTAAAGAAATATTACGCAATCAAGCCAAAGCGGACAAATTCGTGACTCAAACAGTTTAGTTATTAAGAATCTCAGTGCAGACATGACCTATACTACAGAGTCAGATCTAAATCTTATTTCTTTGCGCTTTAACTACAATGCCCAACTAACTGATGTTGTGCCTGCCACCATTACCTGGGCGTAGATGACGAAGCACTACTTTGGTATGCTTCTGCTGTTGCTGAGCTGGGTGTAGATTTGTTGGCTGATTAAACAGATTACCAGAGGTGGGCATTGCCCACCCTAGGGAAAATAAATCATAATCTTTCTACAGGAGCAGGTTTTGACCTGCTTTTGTGTTTAATTTAGTTCTAATGCTAGTTTCAGTGTTGACTATGAGGGAATTGAGATGAAAGCTTCTGAATCTATGCCTTCTCCTGTGTCATCTATTGATGATAGCGCTGGGGCGATCGCAATTGAAGGTATTACAGAACCGACAATCTTACGTTATTTTGAAACTTTAAACGCTGGAGATTTTGAAGCTGGCGCAGCATTATTTGCACCAGACGGAGTGATGTATCCCCCGTTTGAGAGTGGCATAACTGGATCTGCGGCGATCGCTAATTATCTTCAGCAAGAAGCCCAAGGAATGAACCTGGAACCTCGTGAAGGAATTATTAATCCGGCAGAAAATGATTGCTTAGAGGTGCAGGTAGCAGGAAAAGTACAAACTTCTTTGTTTGGCGTTAACGTCTCTTGGCTATTTGTTCTCAACCAACAGCGTGAAATCTTAACAACTAAAATTAAACTCTTAGCTTCTCCCCAAGAACTCTTAAATATGCGACGATAACTCAGATATTTGTATAGTAGCAACCTCGCTGAACCTGGGAACCTGATTTCGCAAAGCAGAACGCACCAAAAGCTGCCAAACGTTCAACTGTAATCTTTCTCTCTTTATTCACCCTAATCCAATAGTAACGGCTTAGATCGATTCCCTCTAGCCAGGGTAATTCATTATCTAGGCGGTAGCGCGGCGACAAAGTAAATAACTTTGTCATGAGGATATTGAAATTCAAGCCTACTGTCAGAGCAAAATTAATTGCACTGCAACTAACTGCTTGAGCAAAAGCATAAGTAAAACTTTCCTACTCACGAGGAGTGCGATCGCTTACATTACCTTTAAATAATTTTTCAGTATTTCAGAAACGTTACTTAACAAAACTTATTTTAAAGCTGTAATAAACTTAAATTCTGCCAAGAAGAGAGTTAGGAGAAGGATGAAGAATAATTCGTAAGCGCGTAATTATTTGTTTTCACCCCCCACCTGTAACTCCTCACCCCTTAGACTTCACACTTCACCCTTTCCCTCACCACTTATCCAACTAGTCCAGAACGCAGGGCGCGAACAGCTGCTTGAGTACGGTCATCAGCGCAGAGTTTGTTTAAGATATTCCGCACATGAGTTTTGACTGTGCCGACGGTGATATATAGCTTTTCGGCAATCACCGCGTTACTACAACCTTCGACTATCAATTGCAGGACTTCTAATTCCCGTTCTGTGAGAGGATAAGCTGCAAGCATTTGGTCATACTCCGCGTCAGCGGCATTAATCGCAACAGTTTTCAGGTCTTTAGGTATTTCAACTGCTGCTTCGGGGCTGTCTGACGTTGGTTGCACTTGTTGCAGCACAATCTTGGCGATCGCTGGATCGATCCAAGCGTTGCCACTGTGAGTTACCCGCAGTGCTTCGAGCAAATTATCAAAACTGATATCCTTCATACAATATGAGTCTGCTCCAGCCGCAAAAGCTGCCAGTACAGCCTCTTTATTATCTCGTAGCGTTAAAATAAGGACCTTAGTATTCGGGCCTTCTCCTGCTTCCTGGGATTCCTTGATCAGGCGTGTTAGTTCGATCCCATCTTTATCTGGTAAACCAATATCGACAATGGCAATGTCTGGGTGAAGCTTCTCCAATAGATGCAATCCCTCACTGGCATTGGCTGCTTCGCCCACTACCTCGACATCTTGCCGCTGTTGCAGTGCTGTTCTAATACCCACACGGGTTAGGTCATGGTCTTCAATCAAAGCAACGCGAATCTTATCCATTTCTTACATCCGCTTTAACAATTTCTTACTTTAGAATCAATTTTGCTCAAATGCTAGAGTCTACTAATTCTTGAACACCGATCCAAAAAGTAGAGATTGTTACCCCTACTTCCATTAGATCTTAGTATTTTTGGGCATTTACTACTAGTCAGCCGCTTGAACTAAGGCGTATAGCGACAAGTATTATATGAGAAAGTTAAGTTCAAAGTTGTATATATTATCGCACAGAAACATTAAATTTAGTTTTACATCTGCCTAAAGACTTAATTTATATTCCTTTGCCAGATGTATACTTATTCATAATTGAGAAACTAAATATTAAGTTACACCAGAAATTGGTTGTTTTATTATATTTAGTTTTAGATTGGTTCTTAAGTGGATAATATGCAATAAACTTTCATTTAAATTATACAGACTTGCCTTAAGATTAGCAATAATACTAATCGAACAAAACCATACATGAGTAAACTGAATAGTACTATAGCCACCCTAAAAGATTCGTAAATTATTCATATGGTTGTCATTAGTCATTAGTCATTTGTACAAATGACTAATGACCCACATTAGTCGTAGAAGTTTTCCTCCCTGCATAGAGTTGCGGTCAGGGCGGGATCGAGCCACCTTCGGTGAAGATAGCTGGGTTTTAGATAATCGTTTACCTCGATTTGCACCGAATGGATTTGCAGGTTATATTGGCTCGTGTATTGATATTAGCGATCGCATAGCTTCAGAGTAGACCTCTTGCACGAATATGTCATAGGGGCATATTGGTAATACTTCTAAGTTTTAAGTTTTAAGTTCAAGCCGTATAGATAACTTACAACTTAAAATTCAACATTCAAAACTATTCATTCTTACCCGCCCCTACCCATAACTAAGAGCTACAGAGGAACTATCGTATCTGGCAACAGTACTAGCGCAGATTAATATTCTACTATAAAAACGTAACTGTGAACTAAATCAGTTTGCTGACGTTGCTTCTGACGACCTCAAAGCACCATTGTGGGCGATCACCAACCTTTGTGAACAGACCTTGAATATCGACTAACCGAAGATACTCGACATCAAATGAACTTGCTGCGATAGCTAGTCCACTGCATAGAAGCTTAATTAACGGCTTGCTGCAATACTGTCGTGTTGAACGAGTGCAAACTCCAAAATCATTAGTATCTGTCGGCGATTTGCTTGGGTAAATTACCGATTCCCTCGCGCCGCCTGAAACTTTTACCATCGACATAGCACCCGAGCTGCCAACACTTGTAACTGAAAAATTGCCCTGCAGCAAGTGTTTACTAACCTCATCAGCAACGCGATCAAACATCACCTAGGATAGATGGCAAAGTGAAAATTTACGTCAAAAGTTCAGAGTCGTTTTATGAGTTTGCTATCAGCGATGAGGTTACTGGAATCGATCCCCAATAGCACGAAAAAGTTTTTGGCATTTTCTAAACATCAGAAGCCCGCGCTCAAAGCGAAAACACTGGGATTGGGCTAGGAATCGTGAAAAAAATTGTCAAACTTCAAGCAGAAACTATCAGTTTGGAGCCGCAGACTGGAAAAAAGCCCTATTTCGCTTTACTTGGCAAAAATGAAGTTATAAGGGGCGGGTTGGATCAAATCTTCTTTTATTCGATAGATATAGCTTTAGATATAGCTTGAAAAGCCGTCTTTATTGTAATCAATAGATAGTCGCAAGTGCGATCGCAATTGTAGGTTGAATCCGTGCATCTACGCCGTCAAAATCCTATGACCTATCTATCGATTGAGGTAAATCACAACATAAATTGTAAATTATAAATATAGAACCAATTGAATGATAAAAAACAAAATGATTAAAATCCCACTAATCGAAGACGACAAAGTGGATGCCATGAACGTGAAAAGAGCGTTTAAGGAAAAAAATATCGCAAATCCACTTGCTCTGGCTATTAACGCTTTAGAAGCATTAATTATGCTGCGTGGTGAAAATAAAATAAAAAATATACCACGCGCTCAAAGGCTAATTTTGCTCGATTTAAATATCTCCAAAATAAATACATTTGAATTTTTAAGAGAATTACGTACCCAGTTACAACCACAACATTTTCCAATAGTTGTATTAAATAGATCAAATGAAGAATGAAATTAAGTTGAAACTTATAACTTAAATGTAGCTGGGTATATTATTAAACCTGTCATATTTTCCACCTTCGTTGAAGTAATGGCAACCTTGAATAAGTATTGGACATTGAGTGAAATTGTTTAGGGAAAGAAGGCAAGGGGACGAGGGGAATTCAAAATTATCTCACTAAGCACTGACCATTTTTTTTGCTAAAGCGCCAAAACGCCACTAGTTATGGAAGAAACAGTCAAAATTCTAATAGTGGATGATCAAGAAGTAGACCGCATAGCAGTACAGCGGTCGCTAAAAGCTGCTGGCGTTAAAATGAATTGGTCAGAGTGCTATAATTGTGCAGGCGCGATCGCAGTTTTACAACAGGAACAGTTTGATTGTGTCTTCCTCGATTATCGTCTACCCGATGGAGATGGTCTGAGTTTAGTCCAGCAAGTGCGCGCTCTGGGAATTACGGTTCCTTTAGTAGTTTTGACCGGACAGGGAGATGAACAAATAGCAGTACAAGTGATGAAAGCTGGAGCTTGCGACTATGTGTCAAAGGACAAGCTAGCACCAGACACTTTATATCAAATTCTGCGTCAGGCAATTCGCCTTCACCGAGCAGAAATAGAGGCAGCGATCGCTAATCAACGGCTGCGGGAAAGCGAAGAACGCTTTCGCTTGGTACTAGAAGCAGCAAATGATGGAATTTGGGATTGGTACTGTACCACAGATGAAGTTTATTGTAACGACAGGCTGCTAGAAATTATTGGTGTATCGCCAGCAGAATTTGATTCTAGCCCTGCTGCCTTGATGGCACTGATGCATCCAGATGACTTACCAAGAATCAAAGCAGCAATTAGCGCCCATTTAATTCACGGCGAGAAATGTGAAGTAGAGTTTCGCATCCGCCATGTTTCTGGAGAATATCGCTATTGTCTTGCTAGGGGAAAAGCTCAACGCGATCGCTTCGGTTGTCCTCATCGGATGTTGGGAGTACTAAGCGACATCACAGAACGCAAGCAAGCGGAACAAGAAATCGTTAAACTAAATCGGAGTTTGGAACGGCGAATTGATGAACTGAAAACATTGCTGGATGTAATTCCGATTGGGATTGCGATCACCCAAGATCCAGAATGCAAGTTTATTGGAGTTAACTCAGCACTGGCAAAGCTGCTGAAAATCTCCAATAATGCCAATGCTTCCAAAAGCGCACCCATACCGGAACAGCCATCCTATAAAGTTTTTAGAGCAGGCAAAGAAGTACCTGCGATGGAATTACCCATGCAGTATGCTGCTGCCAAAGGCAAGGAAATATTGGATGCCGAACTCGATCTAATAGTACCTGGTAAAGACTCGGCAATTAAATTGCTCGGTAGCGCCGCCCCATTATTTGACGAACAAGGCAAATGTAGAGGTAGCATCGGCGCATTTGTAGATATTACAGAACGCAAGCAGCTCGAAGAACAAGAGCGATTTTTGGCTGAGGCGAGTGTTGTCTTAGCAAGTTCTTTAGATTACCAAACCACTTTGGAAAACCTCGCTCAGCTAGTAGTACCACAATTAGCTGACTGGTGTAGCATCGATATTATTGAAGAAGACGGTTTGATCGCTCAGGTAACAGTCGCACACACAGATCCGGCAAAAGTCAGGTGGGCGCAACAGTTGGTGAACCGTTATCCAGTCAACCCAAATGATACATTTGGTTCGCCCCAAGTAATCCGTAGCGGGCGATCTGCTTTATACCCGGAAGTTCCCGATTTAATGTTGGCAAGAATTGCTAGAGACACCGAGCATCTTGAAAGCTTGCGTCGTATAGGAATAAAATCATTATTGTGCGTGCCAATGCAAGCAAGAGGGCGGACATTAGGCGCGATCGGCTTTGTGATGGCAGAGTCTGGAAGAAGTTATACGTCAGCTGATCTTGCCCTAGCTGAAGATTTAGGTCGCCGCGCCGGATTAGCAGTTGATAATGCTCGACTTTACCAAGAAGCAAATGAAATTGGTGAAAACTTGCGTCAAGCAATCATCATTCTTGGCGAACAGCAACAACAACTGCGAGTGTTGCAGCGTATTACCAACCTCTTAAACCAGCGTCTGAGTGACTTACCGAGTTTGCTGCAAGTGATTGTAGAGGCGATTTGTGATGGCATTGCTGGATCTGAGTTTGCCGCGATCGCGATTCACAATCCCCAAACCAACGAATTGGAATTAACTGCTACAACAGGAATTGGCAGGGAAAGATTACTCTTAAATGATTTGCTTGAGCCAAATGAAGGTCTGCTCAAGCAAGTCTTTCTGACAGGAGAATCCATGTCAATAGAAGCAAGCAGCCAAGCACAAGATCTGGAAAGTCCAGGAAAAAATCTAATCCAAAATCCAAAATCCAAAATCCAAAATCACCAAATCCCTAGTTCAATATACGCAGTGGCGATCGCTTCAGCCACTGCAGGACGGTTGGGAGTGCTGGCAGTGGGAAATTGGTATGATCCTGACGCTTTCGATCTAGAAGATCGAAATCTCTTAGCAGCTGTGGGAGAACAAGCAGCGATCGCGATCAATAATGCCCGTCTGATCAACACTTTGGAAGAACGAGAAGAACGCCTAGGGATTCAAAACCTCACCCTAGCGCAACAAAACCGCGAACTACAATTAACCAGATATCGTATTGAACAGCAGAACCTACAACTAATCGAAGCGGCGCAGCTGAAATCTCAGTTCCTCGCCACCATGTCCCACGAACTGCGTACTCCCATGAATGCGATCATCGGCTTTGCCCAAGTATTGCTGCGTCAACGCAAAGCCAAGCTGTCTCCTGCTCAAACAGATATGGTGGAAAGAATTCTCAACAACGGTAAAAATTTACTGGCGTTGATTAATGATATTCTTGACCTTTCTAAAATTGAAGCTGGTCGCCTAGAACTCCAACTAGAAGAAATTAATTTGACTTGGCTAATTTTGTCCACAGTAGATGAACTTAGACCTTTGGCTGAGCAAAAGCAGCTACCATTAAAGGTATATACCGAATTAGAAAACCCGATAATTGTTAATGACAGTACTCGACTGCGCCAAGTTTTAGTTAACCTGCTTTCAAATGCAATCAAGTTTACACAAACTGGTAGTGTAGAGGTGAGAATCAGGGAATCACCCGTGCAACTGTTCCTCAGTGTTAAGGATACTGGTATTGGTATTGCTGAATCGGAACTCGAACATATTTTTGAAGAATTTCGGCAAGTCGATCAAACTACCACTCGCCAGCACGGCGGTACAGGTTTGGGATTGGCAATTACTAAGTCTTTAGTCAACATGATGCAAGGAAACATTACAGTAGAAAGCAAGTTGGGTCAAGGTTCAACATTTTGTGTTGAGTTACCGCGTCAAGTTAAAAGCTAGAGCAAAAAAGTATAAATTGATCAAGGTTGAAGGCTGAAGCCTTCAACCTTGATCATTAGAGCCTTTTTCTGCTCTCATCAGCTAACTGGCTAGTGCCATATTCTGTTAATGTGGGTTTAAGAGCATAGATACAGGCACTTTTCAACAAAAAAGCCCTTTTTTTAATTTTTTTTATTATATTTATCCACTGCTACGAGGGAAAAGTAATGATTGGTCACGACATTATCGTAGTTGGAGCTTCTGCTGGTGGAGTAGAAGCTCTTTGTCAACTAATCCCACTTCTTCCCTCAGACTTGCCAGCTGCGGTCTTTATCGTGCTTCACATTTCATCCACAGGGACAAGTGTTCTACCCAATATTATCAACCGGGCGATCGCAAAGCGCCAGAAAAATTCGGCTTTAAACGCTGTCCATCCCCAGGATGGTGAGGAAATTGTACACGGACGAATTTATGTAGCACCCCCAAATCATCATCTACTGGTTAAAGATGGATACATTCGTCTAGCGCGCGGGCCGAGAGAAAACTGCAATCGACCTGCTGTAGATCCGTTGTTTCGCACAGCAGCAGTAGCTTATGGACGGCGCGTTGTCGGTGTAGTTCTATCAGGTACTCTTGATGATGGCACGGCGGGTCTGATGGTAGTGAAGCAGCGCGGGGGCGTGGCTATAGTTCAGAAGCCAGAAGAAGCTGTCTATTCGGGAATGCCTGACAACGCGATTGAGAATGTGGAAGTTGACCACATCTTGCCAGCTGCTGAAATTGCAGCGATGTTGACCCTGTTAGCGCATCAGCCTGTAGAAGAAAATGGAGAAGATGCCGTGTCAAGCGATTTGGAAATGGAATCTGACATGGCGGAACTAGAACTTAGCGCAATGCAGAACTCCAATCGCCCCGGAACGCCGTCACCATTCGGGTGTCCAGATTGTGGAGGAGTTCTCTGGGAACTGGAGGAAGGAAAACTAACCCACTTCCGCTGTCGGACTGGTCATGCTTATTCCACACATAGTCTACTAGCAGCACAAACCCAAGCTCAGGAAGAAGCAATGTGGAATGCGCTCAGAGCTTTGGAGGAAAAAGCAGCACTGACACAGCGGATGGCAAAGCGGGCGAACGCTCACAATCAACGTTATTCTGCCCAGCGCTTTGAAGAACAGGCAAATGTCGCCCATGAACGTGCTGCAATACTCCGAGAACTATTGTTAAAAGGTGACGGCAATGGTCACACACACAAGGTACAGAAGAACGCTGAGGTAGCCCAGGGTGTCGCCGAGTTGGAGAGGCTTGAATCCAGAATCGAATTGCTACTTTCCACTCGCCCCTTTCATCTAGTAGCAATTTGTGCATCTGCTGGGGGAGTGAATGCTTTAAATCAAGTGCTATGTGCTATACCAGCAGATTTTCCGGCGGCGATTGTCATCGTGCTGCACGTTTCTCCTCTTCATTCCAGTATGATGGCAGATATTCTCAGCTGTCGCACGCAATTGCAAGTAAAATTAGCAGATGCTAAAGATGTATTACGCCCTGGAACAGTATATATTGCGCCTCCAGACCAGCATTTACTAGTGAACTCAGACAATACGCTGTGCTTGTCTCGTGCAGAACTAGTGCATTATGTACGGCCCTCGGCTGACTTGCTGTTTGAGTCAGTAGCAGCCAGTTTTAAACAGCGGGCAATCGCCACAGTTTTAACGGGTATGGGTAGTGATGGCGTGAACGGGATACGGGCAATTAAACAAATGGGCGGTACTGTAATTGCTCAAGATCGAACTACGGCTGAATTTTTTGCTATGTCAGAAGCGGCAATCAATACCGGGGATGTGGATTTGGTTGTGCCACTGAACGAGATTGCTCTTAAGCTAGTCAACCTAGTAACGGTGCAGTCAGAAAAACTAAATGAATTATGAGCATTGCTGAGCCAAACCCCGAATTTGAAAATTTACTCGTCTACATTAAACGCAACCGAGGATTTGACTTTACTGGTTACAAACGCTCTAGCTTAATGCGACGAGTGAAAGCACGAATGCAATTGCTCGATATTGACAGCTTTAGCGACTATATAGATTATTTGGATGTGAATCCAGATGAATTTATCAGTTTATTTAACACAATTCTGATTAATGTCACCTCGTTCTTTCGCGATCGTGAAACCTGGCAATATATTACTAGTGAAGTCATTCCTCAAATCGTCGCCCGTAAGGGACTCTACGAGCCAATTCGGATTTGGAGTGCTGCATGTGCATCAGGTCAAGAAGCTTACACTCTGGCTATAGTATTAGCTGAAGCTTTGGGAGTAGAACGCTTCAAATCGCGGGTGAAAATCTATGCTACTGATATAGATGAAGAGGCGTTGAATCAAGCACGCCATGCTAACTATTGCATCAGGGAAGTAGCCTCAATCCCAGAGGAGTTGTTAGAAAAGTACTTTGAGCATTCCGATAACGTCTATACTTTTCGCAAAGATCTGCGTCGAGCAGTGATCTTCGGTCGTCATGACCTGCTTCAAGATCCTCCCATTTCCCGCGTTGACTTAGTGGTATGCCGTAACAGCATAATGTATTTCAATGCTTCCGTTCAATCTAAAATTATCGCTCGCTTTCACTTTGCCCTGAATGATGGTGGGTTTCTGTTTTTGGGCAAGGCGGAGATGTTGTTAACTCATAGCAACATTTTTAATCCTGTAGATCTGAAGCGACGGATTTTTACTAAAGTGCCAAAATTTAATCAGCGCGATCGCCTATTGCTTATGAGTAATAATGGCGGAGAGGATGAAGATAACTACATTAGCAGTCACGAGCGAATCCGTGACGCTGCTTTCGATGCTAATCCGATAGCACAAGTAGTGGTTGATGTCAATGGTTTGGTGATATTAGCCAACGAACGCTGCTGCACACAGTTTAACCTTAGTAGCAGAGATATAGCTCGTCCACTGCAAGATTTGGAACTCTCCTATCGACCTTTAGAGCTACGTTCCTGCATTGAGCAAGTCTATCACGAGCGCCGCAGCGCCATCCAAAACGAAGTTGAGTGGACAAACCCCAGCGGCGAATCTCTATATTTTGATGTTAAGATTGCACCGCTATTCGACTTCGATAGCAAGCTACTAGGTGTAAGTGTTACCTTTACCGATGTCACTCGTGACAAAAAATTGCAAGAGGAACTCGAACATTCCAATCAAGAATTGGAAATGGCTTATGAGGAATTGCAATCGACTAATGAAGAATTGGAGACGACAAACGAGGAATTGCAATCTTCCAATGAAGAATTGGAGACGACAAACGAGGAACTACAATCTACTAATGAAGAACTAGAAACTATGAATGAAGAGCTGCAATCTTCTAACGAGGAATTGCAGACGATCAACGAAGAACTCCGCCTTAGTAGTGAAGAACTTAATAAAGTTAATTCCTTTCTCGAATCAATTCTTGGCAGTCTACGTGGGGGAGTTGTAGTTGTCAACCGAGAGTTGCAAATCCTAATTTGGAACGGCAAAGCAGAAGATCTTTGGGGATTGCGGGCAACAGAAGTACTGGGACAGCACTTTTTAAATCTGGATATTGGTCTGCCTGTAGGGCAATTGCGACAGCCAATCCGCACTTGTATGACCGAAGAACCTCAAGTTATAGAAGTGACACTGCAAGCAACTAATCGCCGGGGGAAGTCAATTCTATGCAAAGTTACTTGCACGCCCTTGATCGGCAGGAGAAAAGAAATTCAAGGCGCGATCGTGTTGATGGAACAAGTGGCAGACAGCGAGTAGGGCGACAACGGGACAAGGGGACACAAGAGAGCGTTCTTGAGCAGCGGATGCACTTTATGCAGGGGGAGAAAAGCCACTCACCACTCACCACTCACCACTCGCCACTCGCCACTCACTATTCACTATTTAGGAGGAGGGGGAAGAGCGAATATATTCTTTAAAATTCAAACTTTAAGTGGTTGTTATCAGTCTTATAGTAGATTAAAACTAAGTTATGTAATGGCAATTTAGATAGTTGAGACAGCGTGTAATTTCGCTCAACATCGCTATTACCCGTGAAAGTTGGGATAAATTAAGTATTTTTAGTTGACTGTAGGTTATTTTTTTAACATTTTTTGATTTAACTCGATTTTGACTGCTTCGCTCAAACTTTTAAAAAACAGTAATGAATCCAGTGAAAGCAAGAAATGAAGATATTTTTGAACGCAAAATGGACGAGTTTGTCCAGAAAGTAGATACCGTGCAAAAAAACGCAAAAGTTTTGCAACAGAGTGCGGTTGAAACGTCTTTACAGCAACAAAATCAAACGATGTTGGCAGCTTTGGAGGAACTAAAAGTCGCCCTGGAAGAACTGCACGTCGCAGAGTCAGAGATGAAGCAACAAAATGAAGAACTGGAGATAGCTCGCACAAGGGCAGAAATAGAACGCCAGCGCTACCATGAGTTGTTTGAACTTGCTCCCGATGGCTACATAGTAACCGATGATGCGGGAATCATCCGAGAAGCAAATCGAGCGGCGGCTAATCTACTCAATTTATCGCCAAAGTTTTTAACCCGCAAACCCCTGATCAACTTCATTCCTTATGAAGAACGCCGCGCCTTTCGCGCAAAACTCATGCAGCTACTTCAAACCGAGTGGATGCAGGAATGGGAAATACGTATTCTTTCCCGCACAGGTGAAATATCTGACGCGGCGGTGACAGTATCTACTGTTCGAGACTTGCAAGGTAAGCCAATTGGTTGGCGTTGGTTGCTGCGGGATATCACCGCCCGCAAGCAAACAGAAGAAAAGATGCGCCAAGTTGAATTGCAAAATCTACAACTACAAGAAGCAGCAAAACTGAAATCCCATTTTTTAGCAATCATGTCTCATGAATTGCGCAGCCCCATGAACGCAATTATTGGGTTTTCCCAACTGCTATTACGCCAATCTCAGCAGCCGCTTTCCAAGCAGCAAACAAATATGGTGGAACGGATCTTCAACAGCGGCAAACACTTATTGACCTTGATTGACGATATCCTCGACTTTGCCAAAATCGAAGTTGGTTGCTTACAACTTCACCTACAAGAGTTAAATTTGGCAGAATTAGTAACAGCAACTGCTGAAGAAATGCGTTCTTTAGTTGAGCAGAAGAATTTGGAATTACGAATTAACTTAAATCTCCAAAATCCCTATGTAATAAATGATAGCACTCGCCTACAGCAGATATTAATCAATTTGCTATCTAATGCGATTAAATTTACTGATATTGGCATTGTAGAAGTAGAAGTGTGGGAATTACCAAAAAATCGAATTGCGATCGCAGTCAAAGACAGTGGTATCGGTATTGCCCAGGCTGACATCGAGCAGATTTTTCAGGAATTCCGCCAATTGAATCAATCTATCACCCGTCAGCATGGTGGGACTGGTTTGGGGCTGGCAATTACAGACCGGATAGTGCGGATGATGCAAGGAAAAATTATAGTTGAAAGCGAGCTAGAGCGGGGTTCAACCTTCCACGTCGAGTTACCCCGGC
>DATNQH010000097.1:0-14402 GCA_036704105.1 Leptolyngbyaceae cyanobacterium
TAACATTAACACTTTCACGAAATCTGTAGTTATGATATTATCGTGAAACTGAATGAGAAGTCAAGCCCTTGTCGGGCATTCCTCCCTACGCCAAACCCCTTCGGGGCTATGGACGAGGGACTCCTGCCCGTTGAAGTTGAATGTCTTGTAGGAGCGCGAGCGAGAAAGCTCCCCTATGGCTTTTTTTTTCGGCGTTGCACAATCAAATCGCAATCTAGGCAGGCAGAGGAATTTTCCTTTATTACCTGAGATTAGCAGAGATTTTCGCAGATGATTATTGCCATCGAGCCTAAAGTTTTCTTAAATTAATACCATTTTGTTTTATCTTTGTCACATTTAAATTCCTGAAACCACCTAATAGCAGGGCTTTCAGAATCTAAAATCACGCCACTTGGCGGCAGGTGCGGTCTGCCGGGGAAAGAGTCCAACGCACTGCCTCCTTTATGCCGGGAAACCCGTCCACCGCCCCCGCTCCAAAATTCTAAAATCCAAAATGGTATAAGCGCGATCACATTCCTAGCTTTTAGATGGTCAACCTGTATTTTTCTGAGTTTAATCTATCAAATTCCAGAGAATTTCTGTAACGACAAATACAAAGTAATAAATTAGCTTAGTAAGTAGAAAGGTTGATAAAGACTAACAAGTAGTTGAAAAAAAACTACAACAGCCAATCGATTTGAAAGTAATAAGAGGTAATAACAAATGTCTTATTTCACTGCCACTTTAACTCACTTCAAGTTTAATCCATTGCGATTGCCATACCAATGGCTTGACTCTATAGAAATTCATAACCCCAATCTAGCTCGATTATTGTGCATTACGATCCCTGCTCGTTGTCCTTTTGAGCGGAAAATCAAACTTTTTGATCGCACTATTTTCCGTATTCCGCCTCTATGTAAACTGAACCCTTTTTACGAACAAGTGGTAAGTTTGCGCTTCAAGTGCTTGTCCTATTTAGCAGATGAATGCGGTGAAGATGTAACCGTTTATTGCTAGTAAGTTTAATTCTAAAAACGTACAAATGCAAGGATAAAATAATCGAAACGAAAATCGCAGATCGAAGGCAATAATTCAAGAGAGATTATCCGCTCGAACTCTCAAAAAATTTTCCAAGCAATCTATATTTGCAATACTTTGGTAGAAAAAAGCGAACTGATAGTCCGGCAAAAGCACCATCGCTCTTGCGCTCGCTAGTAGTACATATACGACCCAACAATCAATCGATATACAGAGGCTTTATAACCTCTGCATATATTTGTAACACAGCCCCACAAAAACTTTCACTCAATGGAGTTTTGGTAATGAAAACGCCAACGAAACAATTGATTTCCCAGTCAGAAGTAAACCTTAGCCAAATCCAACTGATTGTGAGAGCAAGGTTAAATTATCTTTGGCAGGCTTTGACAGCGGCAATTGTTAGAAAACCCGAAGTACAGATATGGCAGACAGGTAATCGAGCAGGTAAAACGTGGTGGAATGTCTATAACCCCAACACAGGTGAATTAGCCAAATTAGGCTCAGAGCAAGAAGTCCGAATTTGGTTGGAGCAATCTTATTACAAAAGGTAAACTCGCCTATTGTACCTAATTAATGATGTATTGCTCATTAAAACATTAATTCACTCAGCCAAGTTCTTCAGAGAGACGATTGAAAGCCTAAAACAGTTTGACAATACCCAAACAATTAATAACGGAGTACAACCATGTTATCTCAGACAGTTCAAAAGCTCAATGGAATCGATACCAATGCAATCAAGCAAATCGCGGATGAAGTTTCCAGAGATCCGAAGCAAGGAATTGTAAAATTTCAAGTTGCTACAAACTGGATTGATGGTCCCAAATCTGTCACTCAGATTGATTCCTACGAACTGGCAGGGCAAAAAATTTCCAAAAATTTCGTGGTTCAAATTGATGAACCGACGGAACTATTGGGGAGTAACACCGCTCCCAATCCCCAAGAAATGTTAATGGCAGCCTTTAATGCTTGCATCCTTGTTGGCTACGTTGCTCTCAGCTCTATCCAAGGAATTGAACTGGAAAAGCTGAGGATTGAAACAGAGGGGGAATTGGATTTGCGCGGATTTCTAGGGATCGATCCTACTGTGAAACCAGGCTACAACGAAATCCGCTACACGGTTCACATAAAGGGAAACGCAACACCAGAACAATTTCAGGAGATTCACAAAACGGTAATGGCGACTTCACCTAACTTCTGGAACATGGCAAATGCGATCGAGCTGAAACCAGAATTGCAGATCAGATAAACATCGTTCCTCAGCACGATCGCAAATTGCAGAATTAAATAAGGAGAACCCCATGACTACAGCGATCGCCCATCCCTATACCTATCGCTCTACCTTAGAAGCATCACTTAAAATCAACTGGCGCGTTGACGATTTGATTGGCAATGGCAAACACCTAGACTTCACCAAACCCTTTCTTCCAGAAGCTTTAGCAGGTGTCAACCCAATCGAGTGTCTCGATCGCAAGGAGAAGCAAACTCTAAACCAGATTCGTGGCAATAGCTATCTCTACTTATTTGGCTTGGTAGAAGAATTCATTGTGCCACTAGTAATCGATCATGTACGTCGCATCGGGCAGGATGATATCTACGCGACTCAAGCATTCCTCTGCTTTGCAGAAGAAGAGAGCAAACACATTCACTTGTTCCGCCGCTTTACTGAAGAATTCGATTTGGGATTTGGAACGCCTTGTTCCTGCATTGGTCCTGCTAAAGACATCGCCAATGCCGTCCTGCAACACAGTCCTTTAGGAGTTGCACTGATCGTTCTACATCTTGAGTGGATGACTCAACGTCACTACCTCGAAAGCGTTAAAGACGATCAGGAGCTAGATCCGCAATTTTGCAGCTTGTTGAAACACCACTGGTTAGAAGAGGCACAACACGCCAAACTCGATACATTAATGGTGGAGTATCTGGCGAAAGACCTAGACGAACGGGGCATTAAGCAGGGCATTGAAGATTACTTTGCGATCGGTGCTTTCCTAGACGGTGGGTTAATGATGCAGGTGCAACTCGATATCGAGAGCTTGCAAGTTGCGATTGGGCGCACGTTGACTGAGGCAGAAAAGCAAGAGATCCAAATAGCCCAAGAAAAAGCGTATCGCTGGACGTTCTTAGGATCGGGCATGGAGCATCCCAACTTTGTCAAAGCCTTGAGCGAATTGAGCGAATTAGCTGCGGTTCGAGCGAGCGAGATGGTCAAAGCAATGAGGTGAACTACTCCTAGTTGCCTTCGGCTGAACTAGGAGCTTCTGTACTCACAGGCGAATGCCTCAACTTGGGCTTTCGTCCTAGTTTTGGTCTTACTTCCCCTCCTACAGCAGAGACGGCTGAACCTTCCGCCTTTAGTATTCTGATACCCTCTGCTCTAATGTTCTGCGCAGCGTTCGCGTCCCGATCATGACTCGTCAAGCAATGAGGACAAGTCCATTCTCGGATATCCAACGGCATCTCGCCTATTTGATGGAAACAATTAGAACAAAGCTTGGAACTGGGAAACCATCTATCAATCTCAATCAACTTTCCACCTTTGCGTTCTAGCTTATAGGCTAAAAAATTAGTGAATGTTCCCCAACCCACATCAGATATTGCTTTTGCCAATTTATGATTACGAACCATGCCCTTGACATGAAGGTTTTCTACTATGACAGCTTGGCTATCGCTGGCCAACTTATAACTAAGTTTGTGTAGAAAATCTTGCCGCGAATTACTAACTCGCTCGTACACCTTGGCAACAACTTTTCTATATCTATTTCTTGACTTGCTCCCCTTGACTTTACTTGCTAATTTTTTTTGCTTCCGCTTGAGGTTTTTCTCATGTTTGTCAAGATGTTTCGGGTTATCGTACTTAGAGACTTTATCGCCATCGGTTACAACAGCAAAGTGTTTTAGCCCTAAATCAATACCGTAGATTTTACCTTGTGAGACAACAGGATTTTCGCCATCTACTTCAGTCAGGATAGACGCAAAATATTTACCTGAAGGCGTTTTACTTACAGTAACAGTTTTGATTTTCCCCTCACCAAGTCTGTGTATTTTGGCTTTGACTATCCCTATGTTGCCAGGGAGCTTGACATTGCCATCTACAATCTTGACGTTTTGAGGATATTGAATTGACTGTTTACCATGTTTAGACTTGAATTTAGGAAATCCAGCACGTTTCTCAAAAAAGTTCTTATACGCCAACGTTAGATTGAGTGTAGTAGCTTGCAAAACTTGGCTGTAACAATCAGCTAACCATTCTGTATCTTTTTCTTTTTTAAGCGCAGGAAGGAATGCGTTGAGTGCTACACGGCTAAGTCCTTTGCCCGTTTCCTTATAAGTTTCAATCGACTTATTTAGAGCATAATTCCACCACCATCTAGCACAACCAAAAGTTTGAGCTAGTTGAATTTGTTGTTCAGCTGATGGATATAAGCGGACTTGTACAACCTTGTGTAACACTCAACATCACCTCCTTGATAGCAATATTTTATCACAATATATATTTACGGTAAAACTGCAAAACAAAATAGTTGGGGATTCGTCATACATCTGATATTTGTTTTTGCTACGCAAGAAATCAATATTAGATGCAATCCTCACCCCCCGCTCCCTATCCCCACCTTATGAGTACATTGAAGATGGGGACTTCCGCGATTGGTTAAATTCTGCCAAATGGAAGTGCGATCGCGCGATCAATTAATTACTACCCAGACGAATTGCCATTCTATTTTTCAGTTCATTATCAGGTGCAACCATGTCTTCTATTGAAGCCAACAAAGCAATGGCTCGACAATTTCTCAAGCTTGTCAGCGAACACAAAATCGCGGCTCTCTGTGAAATGGTCGCTCCAACGTGGAGAATGCATGGGGGACCCCCAGGGCTTTCCCCAGGTTCAGACGGTATCCGAGAGCTTTTTGCTACCTTCGGAGCGATCGAGCAGGAATGGACGATCGAAGATGTCATTGCCGAGGGAGACAAAGTAGTCGTGCGTGCAACGAACACTTGCCTTCAGGAGAGTTTCTTCGGCGTACCTGGTTTTGGGAAGCGGCAGAGGTTTACGGCAATTTTCATTCATCAGATTGTTGGTAGAAAGATTGTTGAAACCTGGCGAAACGCCGACGATCTGGGTCGGCTGCTTCAGTTGGGGGCACGGATTGAACCGAGTTCGTCCGAGGATAGCCGTTCAGCGCTCCGGAACTCGGTAACGAGCAATCTAAAATCGGTTTGACATCCTCCCCGACCCTTTAGGGCGGGGATTCCAACTTCGCAGTTAGAATTTCCTGGTTCTGCGACACAACTTGCTCGTCCACCCTTGCGGATAGAGTATTGGTTGTCATCTCCCCTGGCTTGACATCCTGTATGCCCTACAGTAGTTAGCCCTAAAGCTAGAATATTCCGAGCAGCATTTTCATCACGGCACAAGACAGTATTACAGGCGCAAATGTGCGTCCTAGTACTAAGAGATTTCTTTACTATTGCATCGCAATTTGAGCATTGTTGACTTGTGTTTCTAGGGTTGACTGCAACAGTTATCACCCCGAATACTTTGCCAAAATATTCTACCCATTATCGAAATATTGATCAACTAACATCTGTTATTGATTTAGCTAGATGGTGATTCTTTACCATGTTTCGCACTTGTAGATCCTCAAAAGCTACCACGTCGTTAGACAGGACTACAGATCTTGCCAGCTTCACCGCAAAATCTTTCCGTTGCCTTTGGACTTTCAAGTGTTTCTTACCTAGCTTAATTCGTGATGCAGCTCTATTTTTAGAGCCTTTTTTATGCTTTGATAGTCTCCTTTGTGCGCGTTTTAAAGCTTTTTCCGACCTTCTCAAATAGCGTGAATTTTCTACATTCTCGCCATTTAAGTCAGTATAATTTTCGGCTCAATACTAATTTGCTTCACCAATATTTCGGGTATCTACTTTCGCGAGTAAGATTATTATAGAGAAGCGCAACAAAGATTAAAACTATTGCCCCAAAAACAGTGGGAAAAAGCAGAAAGCTCCATGCTGGTTTTGTCAGGTAAATAATAACTGGATTAGAGCCTGCTGGTGGGTGAGTTGTTTGGGTAATCATCATCACAGAAATCGCAGTACCAACAGCTATAGCAACTGACCACCATGTTGCGCCAAAAAGCGTCAGGCATACCAAACCAATTAAGGAACTGAACAAATGGCCTCCAAGCACATTTCGTGGTTGTGAAAAAGGCACATCCGGAAACCCAAACACCAAAACGCAGGACGCTCCAAAAGAGCCTAGTACAAGTGCTACAGAAAATGTATTGGAGAGAAGCGCAACTGCACTAATAGCTACAAATCCTCCTAACCAAGCAAATATTATTGCTCTAGCCGAATGTTTAGGAGGTAGTTTAGTATTATCCCCTTTTAGCTTTTGAAAGAAATTTATCCAAGACGCTGCTTTTCTAGCGCTACGAGCAACGCTGATTGATTGCTTAGTAGGAGTTAGTGGAATAGGTGGAGACGATTGAGGTTTTGGAGGCTCTGAAACAGGTGGAGGCGATTGAGGTTGCGGTGAGACTACTGGAATGGTATTAGTATCGAGCTGCTGCAAAGCTGCTAACATCGCAGGCGCATTCATGTAGCGATCGCGGGCTGATTGATGTATCGTTTTATTCAAAATCGCGGCAAAACTCGGACTCACATTTGGTGCGTGCTGTTGCCAGAGAATTTCGCCTGTTAAAGGGTCAGTCTTGAATTCTTGCGGCATTTTACCCGTAAGTAAATAAATTGCCGTTAAGCCTAGAGCATACAAATCGCTGGCAAATAAAGGTCTTCCCTCTGCTTGTTCGTTGGGGATGAATCCTAGCGCACCCACCACAATCGAACTCTTGGCACGACTGGAAGCTGTTACCGTCATTCCCATAGTTTCTTTTATCATCCCAAAATCAATCAGGACGAGTTTGCTATCTAGCGATCGCCAAATAATATTGTTTGGGTTAATATTTCGATGTTTAACACCTTGACTGTGAATGTATTGCAGAACTAGCAATATGCTTAATAGTATTTTTTTAACTTTACGCTCGCTGCATAATCCGACTTGTTGGATGCAATCGGTTAGAGTTTGACCTTGAATCCATTCTTCAACTAAATAAAATTCTTCTGCTTCTGCAAAATATGCGTATAAGCGAGGGACTTGACTATTGTTGTCACCCAACGTTTCTAAAATTGCCGCTTCGCGCTGAAAATTTTCTCTAAGGAGTTGGGATGTTTGGGGATGATTATCGAGGGAATTGAGCTGTTTAATAATGCATTTTTTACTAGAAGGCGTTTGAGTATCTTCTGCTAAAAAAGTTTTCCCAAATTTGCCATCTGCTAATTTTCGCAGCACTCGGTAACGGTTTTTTAATAAGATTGCTGACATTTGACAAACCATACACATTCACCTCAAGAAGTTAGCTACTTTTAACAGACTGGTCTGTCTAACACAGTCAAAAAAAATAAAGGGTTAACTAATTAACTGTCTAACTGCTTCTCGTGCAGCTTGGATAGGCTATATTGACCGTTCAATTTGACTCGTAGTAATTGCTCCTTCAAATAAAAGATAGATTAAATCTGCAAGTATTGCTGCGTTATTTTTTTTGCTTGAGATATTCAATCTGTCAACAAGCTGCCTAATGTAATTCTGCAAAGCATTTTTGTAATTGACAACCAAGATCTGAATTTTACTGTCGGGTGACGGAAATTCAGAAGCGATGTTTAAGAAAGCACAGCCTCTAAAGTTGCTATCAGGCAACCAGCGTTCTAGAAAAGTAAACAGACCCAACAAGCGTTTTTGGTCATCTTCATTCTGTTCAACCTCTTGCTGCAACCCAGAAGACCAATCTTGATGACGCTTATGCAAGTATGCTATGCACAACTCTTCTTTAGAGGAAAAATGGTGATAAAAACTTGCTTTGGCTATCCCAGCTTCTGCAATCACTTAATTAATCCCAGTAACATGGTAGCCTTGCTCGTAAAACAGTCTAGATGCTGTTTCTAGTATTTTTTTATTGGCATTACCAGACAAGGTGCGTGAGATCATAAAATCACAATCATCTATATAGATAAGTCTGTCTACCCAGAATTTAAATATTTTAAATTTTCACTTTGTAGAGCTTCAGCGCCTCCTTTACTAACAAGTCTTTGCGAACCTTGCCTGTCGCTGTCTTGGGCAAGTCCGTGAAGAAAAATACTTGGGGTTGCTTGTAAGAAGAAAGTTGAGACTGACAAAATCGGCGCAAATCTTCTTTGATGAGGGAATCGGATTCCCATACTTCGACGAAAGCCACCAGCAGAGTGCAGTTTTTTCCTAGTTCTTCGGGTGAAATACCGATGACTGCCGCCTCGCGCACCTGTTCGTGCCGACATAGTACATTCTCAATCTCGATGGAAGAAATATTCTCCCAACCGTAGTCTGTTTCTACGTAGATTAAATCCTTCATGCGGTCTTGAATCTCCAGATAGCCATCTGGGTGCATAGTTGCTACATCACCAGTATGGAACCACCCATCTTGAAAGGCTTTTTCGGTAGCTTCCGGATTGTTGTAGTAGCCTATTGCTACTGTATTACCTGCAACAATTACTTCCCCCAAAGTACGACCGTCCCAAGGAACGTCTTGCTTTGAGGCATCGACCACCCGTAACCCCGTTCCAGCATGGATAGTTGCCACTCCTTGACGGGCACGCTTGAGGGCGCGGCTTGAAGGGGGCAATGCCTGCCACTCTTGTTGCTCCTCACAAACGGTGTAGGGGCCGAAGGTTTCATTTAACCCATATTGGTGAATAAGCTTGACCCCCATTTCATCTAATTGCTGGATCAGAGTGGGGGCAGGAGCCGCTCCACCTGTAGTAATCGTCAGCCCCCGGAACCCTTCCTTGTCGCCTGGGGTTGATGCCAGCGATCGCACAAGGCGAGGCGCACCAGATAGGTGGGTAATTTCGTATTGGGAGACTGCCTGACACACCGCAGAGCTATCTCGGATTTGATGACCTGGCAGGACGACTTGAGTGGCTCCCACGGCAACATTTACCCACATATGCCCCCAGCCATTAACATGAAACATGGGGAGCAGCCACAGATATTGAGAGGAGCGGTTGAGTCCAATCATTAGCGCCTGCCCCAGTGCATTGAGGTAAGCGCCTCGGTGACTGCACATTACCCCTTTTGGACGACCAGTAGTACCAGAAGTAAAGTTGATGGCGAGGGGATCGAGTTCGTTGACAACAGTTCGATCCAGCCTAAAATTCCCATTTTCACCTGCTAAACAGGTTTCGTAGTCGAGAAATTCAGAATAGATAGGATTAGCAGCGCCATCGATAACAATAACTTGTTGCAAGTGAGAAAAGGCAACCTGAGGGTTAAGGAGGATTTTCTCGCTGAAGGAAGCATCGACAATCAAGACTTTAGCCTCGCAATAGTCCAGCAGGGATAGGATATCTTGCGCTGCCAGCCAAGGATTGAGTGCAACGATCGCAGCACCGATGGCTGGAATGCCGAAGTGAGCTTCGATTGTCTGTTGATTGTTTTCGCTTAGGAGAGCAACTCGATCTCCATACCCCACCTGGAGTCGCTTCAGAACTTGTGCCAGACAGCGAGAGCGGTGTAATAGCTCGGCGTAAGTTACTTTTCCACCAGGATAGACGATCGCGCTTTGGTTAGGAAATGCCTGACCACTGCGTTCTAAGAAAGTAGTTGGACTCAATGGTACATAGTAATGCATAGGTTCTCTTTTAATCCGAACTGATATAGTGAAGGGCGTGCAAAATTACCCATGTTGTAAAGTTTAGTAACACAAATTCTCAAAACCGACTGGATTGGGATGCCGAAATATATCTGGTCGATCGCGCGTTAGGAAAGCGTGGGATGGACTGCAACATCGTTCCAAGTTCCAAGGGCGTACAGGTAACGAGCGCTCGTTGTGCGGCCCTCGTTCCCAGGCATGAATAAATCTTCAAATACGTTCTGCTCCTACAAAACACACTTCCTTGAGGCACAATCAAAACCTTTTAGTAGTAGCTATGGCAGTAGTGGTAGTGACTTTAGTGCTGGTAGTAGTGGCGGCGGCGGTAGCGGTGGTAGTTGGTGATGAGATCCTAAAAATGCCAACTTATCCTAACCCAGGAACACCTAGCACCACACAGGGAACGGCATCTAGTTGCTGGACAAGTGGATGATCTGTGGAGTTACAGCCTAGCAAGAGTAAATCTGCCACTTCTGATTCCACAACTTGGCGTAATTCGGAAGCAATACTACCAAACCGCAGATGGGCGACAAATGTACCTTTCCATTCCTCAGCTAGGCACCGAGCTTGCCACAAAATCCTATCTGCTTGCTCAAATAAATCTACCGATTTTAGGTATGGTTTTGCTGCTTGTACCCCCGTTTTGGGTTGAGTTAAGACGGATGTGGCACACTTAAGTGCTGAGGTTGGCGCACACTCCAACTGGTTACAAACAAGCGATCGACTATTGATATCACAGTAGTTATAAACATCTGCAAACAGATTACTTTGGACGTAGACAACATGAACTGTAACTTGCTTTTGGGTAGCTAAACGTGTTTGATGGGCAATCAACAAAGCGATATCTAAAGCTGTCTGACTGCTAGGGGAACTGTTATAGCCAACAACTAAGTTAACTGATTGTGTAGATTTATTCCGATCGCTAGGTGTTAGCAGTGTTTCTGGTAGCAACACCATTTGACTAATTATTTCCTGACTACCTATGGTGTCTTGCAAACGAGCTAATATTAGCTTAATTTTCACGGCTTTAATCACGCTTAATTGAAAGGGATAAGGATTGATTACAAATTACGAATTACGGTTGAAGATGCTTGTACTCTGATTTTTTAGTCAGAGTACCTCACACCAATAACTATCCTGAAACAGACTTAACATCTTCGTTGCCTGAGGCAAACTCGTTCCACAAATCAGGCCGCTGCTTGACCTTGATATAACGCGTAGCCAATATGGTGCAGCCATTGATGGAAGCCATTGTATGAAAGGTGCCTGGTGAGCGAAGTATTAACGATCCAGGCAAGAACGTGACACCATTCTCTATATAATCCCCGGTTAACACCAAAACCATTTCATACCCTATATGTTCATGTAAGGCAACAAATGCGCCTGGCTCATATTTAAGAATTGCGGCATCGGGGCCTTGCGGGTCTTGGTCTACCAGACTAAAGATTGTGTGAATCTCAATACCTTTTCTCACCTCTGGCTGATAGGGCACGAACTCAAGATCTTCAGGCATGGAAATATTTTCCATACCTTGGAACTTAATTACCCTGTCGTTAATGGAATTGTATGGGAATGGATCGAATTTTACTTGTCCATTGCTCATTAATTGGCCTTTTCTTGAAATTGGATCGTCACTTTTCTTTTTGCCGTTGTATCCCAAGAGGGAGGTTTTTAAGATTTGGTCTTTGTTTGGCATACGTTCCTCAATATTTATGTTGATTGAATATTTCTTTGTTCTTGGCTAAGACCGTTGTAACCCCAACTTTTCCCATCTATTTCTTGGAGCGAAATATAGTTTGGGTAGGGAGTACTACCAAGAACCTCTGTCAGCAGTTTCCAGGTTTGTGCTATCCAATCAGCTTTTTCGGCATCGGTATTTATCCCTTTTGTGACAATAATACTTAACTCAAAAATTGCTCCATCGTCACTTTTAACAGCGCCATCTGCATACCATAGCCCTTGCTGAGCAGCGGCCTCAAAACGAACAACAATTAGTTGTTTGTTTTTACGAAGAGTTTTCTGAGTTATCAGAGATAAGCTTTCAGCAAGGCTATCTCTGATCTTTTCAGCAAATATTTTATTAGCCTTTAGTGTTATGAGCGGCATTGCTTGTATTCCTTTTCATTTAGTTGATAATGCCACCAATGCTTAAACCGTAACGGCAACAACATACACTTTGGCTTTGAGCGCAATGGGACTAAGATTTTAGGAAATTTATACTTGATGAAGCTTTTGGGTGTAAGCGAGTATTGGTCAATAAATATTCGCTTTACATTTGATTAGTTGATTTGCCTCTATACCCTTACACCCTTAACCCCTATACCCAGACTTGCCAAAAGTTTTATCTTTGCTGATTAGATTCGGTTTTGAGCAGTTGCAGCATCATGCTAGGCGTTTACGCGGCGTTAAGCATTCCGTCAGCTTGGTTGCGGCCTTCTAAAATGCCTTTGAGAATACCGTCATAAACTCCGGCTCTAGCTTCAAGCATCCGCATCGAACTAGAGAAAACCTTTTGTAAGTCTTCAGGGGTTTGCATATGGGGCATTCCTGCCGCAAACCACCCCTCGCCGTGATCTTCATCAAGTTCGCAGTGAACCACAAAGAATTTCACCATCTCTTCACTCAAACCGCGACGGCGCAGATGTGCCAAAACTCGGCGCTGTTGCAGGGGAATTGCCAATTCCAAAGCTCCCATCCCGCCAATGCCATAATGTAGTCCATCGGCAAACCAGCAGAGGTTAACCTTGGTATTGAGCAGGTTGCAAGTCTCTGGATTAATATCTTCCTCCCGTGCTCCGCCAAAGTAATCCATCAGGGGTTCAAATAAATTGGGGTGAGCCTCGGTGAAATTCCCCTGACCAAACTCGTCATGGAGATTGTGATAGAGTTCTTCGCGCATTTCAAACGGTACAATCAGGCTGAAGGCGGCAACGTGCAGGTGAAAGCGTTGCATATTGACTCGATAATTAGCTAGGAAGTAGCGGACTTCTTCATTGCTCAAATCATCCCGATCAAACAGGTCAAATAGTGGATGATGGTTGACACGATGCTGACTAATCCGCTCTTTGAGCCACGGCATGAAAACTTCAACACGAGTGAGTTCAGGTGGGATTTGCTCTTGGGATAGGTATTGCTGCTCAACCTGCTCAATCAAATGGCGAAGTTCCCATTCTCTCATAAAGCGGGCAGTTCCTAATCCAAACCCTTTTTGCATCAAGCGCAAGTTCATGTCAAATAACAGAAACTGAATTTTTTGCCAAGCAGAACCTCCTTTATTTTGAAAAGCTTCATGTGCCAAATTTTCGACTTGTTCGACAGGATATATATACTGCTTAAAATACTGCTTAAGTACTTCCCAGGAACTGGTCTTTAGTAAATCAGATTTTACTGATAATCTTTCAGAGTCATTCAATTTCAACATTTTCTACACTCCTTTGATTGAGGTTTTTAACTTCCTATACTTATTCCACCAAGAGTGCTTAGAGATTTACAGAAATAGTCGAAAACAACAGACTTTATCTGACTTTTTCTGATAATTACTATTTCCCGACTTTTTACACCCGTTCTCAAATGAGTAAAACCAAGCTCGCCACTCGAAAAGCCTAATATACATACCTCAGTACAGGACAAAAGGATCGTGCATCAACAAAGCGTGGGATAGGCGGCAATGTCATTCCAAGTCCAAGGGCATACAGCTAACGAGCGTTCGCTGTGCGATCGTAGTTCTTAGTGGGTGTTTTAAAACTATAGCCACATCATGATAGAGGCTAGGCTGAACATAGCTTGGTAGTTTTCAGCTTTTTTCTCATAACGAGTAGCAATGCAGCGGTACGAGGGAGCGATTCTCGAAGCAAAGGTAACTATGTCTTATTAGCAATAGCTAACTGACTCGTGCATAAATCACAGCTATCAAACGCATAAAGATACAGGAAAACACTACACCACTGGCTTGAAAGTTAAAACGCTTGGAGATGATTAATATGCCAGTTTTAGAGCAAGTTCAACAATAACATTATCTACAACTGCTCTAACTCAAAATCAACTAGGAATTCGACCTAAAATTCTGATGATTTAGGTTACTCAATCAGATAATGGTCGTCATTGTTTAGTAGCCAAATGGGTGAAGCAAGACTAAATAAATTGTAAGGCTTTGGAGGAAATTGTTTTGATGCTAGGTTATCAATCAGAATTTCAGGAAATTGTTGATGTTAATAAGGCAGATCGGTGGCAAGTGTATCACCGTTTGCAAGAGTTAGATATTCCTTGTTCGTGCGCCACAGAACAGCCATTGATGGTTCACATTGGTGATGTGGTGTCAGCAGTTCAAATTTGGAGTGTTTCAAGGCAATTTACCGAGTCTCGTCAAGATTTGGTGTGGTGGCTAAAGCGCTGCTGGCAGTATAACCAGTAGCTCTAATTGTATTCATATTTAAAATAAGAGAGGTTACAAAAAGATGAGTAAATTTCATTTTGGTAAAGAAGTCTCAGCCTTTAGCCTGGAAGGAAAGTTTCTAGGTTTCGAGTTTGAAGATGGCTGTAAGCGCAAATATCTACGGCTAGAAAATTTAGAAGGTGAATACTACTGCATCAAACTTGCTGAATACTTAAGATCGTCCTTCGAGTTGGATTTGCAGCTAGGAGATTGGG
>DATNQH010000098.1:0-24303 GCA_036704105.1 Leptolyngbyaceae cyanobacterium
GCGCAGTGCAAGCCTCAAAGTAGTCTGCCACGCGAATACCATCCACATCGATCGCAGCAGCCCAAGCATCATGAAAATTTCGCTCTCGTTCTAGGTATTCGTTTTGCATAGCCCATTTGATTTTGGATTTTGGATTTTAGAGACGTTGCATTGCAACGTCTTTACTTTGGATTGTAGACGTTGCATTGCAACGTCTCTACCTACATTTGGTCGCTCGCTAATACAATTAATTTTATTGGTAGGATGATACTATAATAGGATTGATGGCTATAGTACATCTATTAATTAAATCATCTTTGTTGTAGTTGAGTACATCAAGCAACAAATAAGCTGGATTTTTACCACTAAGCGATAAATTAAACGCGGATGAATTCTGAGAAAACAATTCATTTTGTGTAGTACTAATTATCTCACCTTCGCGATCAATCATCTTCAATTTTAGAGATGCACTACAGCTTTTGCCAAAAATTTTGATTCTGCCAGTAACAGCGACATTTTCTGATAAACTACCCAAATAAAGGAAAGATCTTGCCTGTGTTTTAGTCCGCTCAATTGGGTAAGTCAATAATCTATAAGTTCGATCTGAATTCTTCACTACTAACGAGTAGTTCCAACGCTGACTCAAACTCATCCAGTCTAGCTGCCCGCCTGGTCGTTCGCCAATTTGTTTCTGCATCGCTGTCAGTGTCTGCACAGCTATCTGCAAAGAAGTGGGACGAATTCGCTGGTAAATATTCACAGAGGCACCATCAGCCAAGGTAAATTTTACAGGTAAGCGTTTGAAATCTTGTGCTATTTGCCAATTTTGCTCAAAGGCATCTAAAACAACCTTGACCACATCAGATTCTTTTAATGGTAGCCACTCACCAACAGCGGGAACCTTGGTGAAATCACGATCATAATCTGGGAGCGGGTTGGGAACAACTACATATTGCGCCTGCAATAGTCTTTCTAAGGGATAAAAATCTTGCGAATCAACTTGGGGCGCTCCCAGCAAAAGAAGGATATCTTGTTTGTATCCATATAGTATCCGCTCGGCAGCTCTCACCGTGCTTCTATTCAAATGCAACCGTTGAGAACCGACAATATAAATAGGTTCTTTGTTAGGGGCTAATTTACGCAGATATTCAACTAAGCGGGTGACTTCATCGTAGTCTGTACGTACCAGAGGTGGAGTATTCAGCGCGAATAAAGGGCGCAAGGGAAGATCGAAATTGCCGATGGGAGTTATCCCCATAACTAAATTACAGACTAGATAGCAACCAGCCACACCCAGCATCAAAGCCCGAACTTTTCCAGTTAATTTCAGGTAAGTTGTCCAGATAAATGCTGCTAGCCCCATTACTACAACTGGGGTGAGGTGCAAGCTGTAAAAAACATTGCCATAACGTAATACAATTAGCCACTCAATTAAGGAGAAGATCCCAAACAGCCAAATAAAGCTGAAACAGGGTAAAGACAGGACATTAGTAAGAACGCCAGCCGAAAAACCGATCGCTACCAATAATAAAGTTATCCAACCATGAAATGCAGCGTATAGTCTGAAAACGTTATCAAGAGGCAGACTCCAAGAAGCATAGAGATTTCTATAATCGGTGGTTATTGCCCGCTGGGTAAAACCCCCCGCTACAGTCATTAATATGGCAAAGCAAATTGCAGTAATTAAACCAATCCGCACACCTACTAGTTGCAAATTCCGCCAACTAGAGACGTTGCATCCCCAGGTTGAGACGTTGTATGGGTTGGTTGAGACGTTGTATACAACGTCTCTACTCTTTCGCATTTCGACAACGAAAAAAATTAATGTTTGGATGGTAATTGCACCGAGAAAAGCGATCGCACCATAAACAAAATGACGACGCAACAGAATTGCAAATCCCAAGCAAAATCCAATTACAGGAATTCGCCACCACTGTTTTAGTCTGACATCCTTGAGATAAACAAAAGTTGCTAGTGCAATGAGTGCAGCCGCTCCTGTATCCGGTATACCCAAAAAAGTGGCGATCCAAGTTACTGGAATCAGTAAGCTACTCAAGGCAGTTGACCAAAAAACCGCTACTGAATTAGCCTGGATTAACTGAGTAGCTACGGCTCCCATGCTAAGGCTAAATGGCACTAAATAGACTAGAGCTAAGCTGATTTCATATACCAGCCGGGATTCACCAAATATAAGGATGAACGGTACTAATGGCAGGGTATAAATTTTATTGCGCTCATCCCCAAGGGACTGCAAAATGTTATCTATGCCTGCAAATGGGGAGATGCGAAACGCATTGGCTACCTCAATGGTTTTGTAATACCAGTCAATCCACCAATGAAAGTTATGCTCTTGGGATGTATATAGTGCCGTAGTGGTTGTAGCGCTCAGCACTAACAAAGCAAACAAACCAAAATTGACTACTTTCTGACGAAATTCTAGCCGATAGCGGACAAATGGCATATATGACAGTAGAGATGCTGATAATGCTGTAGGGTGAGCAATGCCCACCCTACTACAAAAACTATTGTTCACTCTACTGCTTAAGCGATCGCTTCTTGCTTACCCTGAGTCTGCAACGCTCCATAAAGCCGATTGAGAGCGTTTACATAAGCTTGGGCTGATGCGACGATGATGTCTGTATTAGCAGCATGACCGGAATAGACTTTATCTTGATAGCGCAGCCGGATCGTTACTTCACCGATCGCATCAATTCCAGCAGTAACCGATTGAACTGAAAACTCAATCAGTTGATTTGGGACATTTACCACCCGATTAATTGCTTTATATACAGCATCAACTGGCCCCGTACCGATCGCCGCATCGGTCAATTCTTCGCCTTCTGGAGTCCGTAGGGTGACGGTTGCAGTCGGACGAGCGCGATCGCCGCAAGAAACTTGCACATACTCAAGCCGGAAGATTTCTGGGGTAGATTGGATTTCGTCGTTGGCGATCGCTTCTAAATCCCAATCAGAAATTTCTTTTTTCTTATCCGCCAGATCTTTAAACCGCACAAATGCTTTATTCAAATCTGTATCTGACAGTTCAAACCCTAATTCTTGTAAGCGAGTGCGGAAGGCATTGCGACCAGAATGTTTGCCCAATACAATTTGATTGTTTGTCAAGCCAATCGACTCGGCATCCATTATTTCATAGGTGAGCTTGTTCTTGAGGATGCCATCCTGATGAATTCCAGATTCGTGGGCAAAAGCATTTGCACCCACAATAGCTTTATTTGGCTGCACCAGCATTCCGGTTAAATTCGATACCAAGCGGGAAGTTCTGTAAATCTCTCTTGTATCAATATTGGTCAGTGATGCTTCTGATTCTACGGCGCGACCCAAATATGGGTTGAAATATTGCCGCCGGACGTGCAAAGCCATCACCAATTCTTCCAAGGCGGCGTTTCCGGCTCTTTCTCCAATGCCGTTGATCGTACATTCTAGCTGTCTTGCTCCGTTCTTCACAGCTTCCAAGAAGCAAGCCACAGCCAAGCCGAGATCGTTATGTCCGTGAACGGAAATAATTGCGTGATCGATGTTGGGAACATTTTCTTTAATCCCGCGAATCATATCCCCAAATTCGCTTGGTGTGGTGTAACCCACTGTGTCGGGAATATTAATTGTTGTTGCACCAGCTGCGATCGCCCGTTCTAGAACTTGATACAAATACTCTGGATCGGTTCGCCCTGCATCCATTGGTGAAAATTCCACATCGTCCATGAACGACTTGGCGTAGGCTACCATTTCCTCTGCGATCGCCAGCACCTCAGATCTTGATTTCTTCAGCTGATATTTCAGGTGAATGTCTGAGGTTGAAATAAAGGTGTGAATTCTTGCTTTTGCTGCTGGTTTTATTGCTTCTGCGGCGGCTTTAATATCATCTTTGATTGCTCTTGCCAAACTACAGATGACAGGCCCGTTTTCTGTTCCAACTTCTCTTGCAATCTTATTTACCGCTTCAAAATCTCCGGGACTTGCAAAAGCGAACCCAGCTTCAATTACATCCACACCCAAACGTGCTAGCTGGCGGGCGATCGCCAGCTTCTCGTCTACATTTAACGTCGCCCCCGGACATTGTTCGCCATCTCGCAATGTCGTATCGAAAATAACGATCCCGTCTTGTTTCAATTGTTCTTCCATATGCTTAAGTTAAGTATTCTCCAGCTTTTTTATTTTTTAGTGTATCTGCTACTTACATCGCCCCAACTTTGTTACTTCTCGTCCTTTACTCCTTACTCCTCAACCCTCACTCTTGCCTTAGTAATCCATTTTTTCAATCGTTTCTCTAAGATCGTTTAAATCTATATATCTATCAGTAGCATTACGTAATTCTCTAGCAATCATTCCTTCCGTTGATACTACTGTAATATGAGTATTTTTTGAGCGTAATAATTCTATTGCTCTTTCAAAATCTCCATCGCCGCTAAATAGAACTACGCGATCGTATTGCTCGACTGTATTAAACATATCTACCACAATCTCTATGTCTAAATTTGCCTTTTGCGAGTAACGACCAGACGTATCATCGTAATATTCTTTAAGGATCTTAGTCCGTACTGTGTATCCTAAACTAATTAATGCATCTCTAAAGCCGCGTTGGTCTTGCGGATCTTTTAGTCCAGTGTACCAAAAGGCATTGATTAATACTGTTTCTGGTTGTTCTTTTTTGAAGTATTCCAATACCCTTCTTGGATCGAAAAACCAACCATTTTTCTGTTGAGCGTAGAACATATTATTTCCGTCTACAAAAATAGACAGACGGTTCATTGGAGAGCCAGGCATATATACTAAATACCTAAAAATTACAAAAAAACAATATTAAACTGAATCTTCTATTATAAAGATTTCAAAAGCGCTATTTTACTAATAATGTGTTACAATCCATAGTCAATTTTTTATCTAACCTCCCTAAGTATAGGTAATTATCTCGACACATAGAGTTAAAGTTGTTTGCTAAACCTTTACCAGGTTAGCGTCAGTATAAGCTAGCTGCTTCTAAAATCTACCTTTAAATTAACTTAATTGCAGCTAGCGAATATTCGTTTTGGGCTTGACTTGTCTCTACCTTTAGGGGTATTAGACCGTTGCAGTGTGCCGTAAGAGTAGAAATCGTAACATTAATTGTAAATTTTCTATGAATAGTAATTGTTTGAGAGCAATTTTTCAACTGTGAGGGAACACTAACTTATAGATACGGCTAACACTAAAGGTAAGGCAGTCTCCAACTCAGAGTTAGAGGGAAGAACTTAAAAAAAAGTACCTTATAACTAGGTGCTATAACAACCCTGACCCTTAGTTTAGTCAAACTCAATTGCATCTGCATATTTTTATTCTTTATTTTTAGTCTGCAATGCTGGCATATACAAGCTAATTTTACCCAAGGCGGTTACAGCCAAAGGTTTTAAAGATTAGTGGCGCGCCTTTGAGTATTAATTACAAGTAAACATCAAAGATCGCAAACCTACCCAGAGTGTTCAACTAAGAAGTCTAGCCACTAACTAAGTCCACAGAGTATGGAATCCAACCGCAAACCGCCTCAAACCCACCCAACGGGCGACACTGGCAAAGCATCATCACAAGTGAAAGCACGTCAGTCTTTACGGCTCGATCGCAAGAGCCATATTCTCACAGCGACTTGGGTAGTATTAGCATCAATGGCTACAGCCGCCAATTTGGGACTAGTACAAATTGTAGAATCCGAAACGCAAAGCTTGTTTTTTGAACTTCGAGGTGCTGTCGCCCCACCAAATAACATTGTAATCTTGGCAATTGACGAGCAGTCTTTATCAGTTCCAGAGCAATATTATCGCACCAATCCCCAACAATATTCCGATCTCAAACTACTACAAGCTTGGCCTTGGCATCGCGGGGCCTATGCTCAAGCTATCGAAAGGTTAATGGGAGCAGGAGCGCGTTCTGTCGCCTTGGATGTTGTGTTTGCTGGACAAAGTGCATACGGAGCCGCAGACGATCGCGCCTTAGCTCAAGTGTTGCAGCGCTATGCAGGTAGAGTCACTCTAGCCGCACAGTACGAACAGTTACAACTGCGCCAAGGAAGTTTAATTCAACTGACACAGCCACAACGCCTATTTTGGACAAAGCCAATGTCACTTGGCTTTGTTAATTTCCCCTTAGAAGCAGATGGTAAAATTCACAAATTTGCAAGTGAGTTTCCCAAACTCTTAGCCCAGAAAAACCAAGCTCAGTTTGATAATTTTGACAGTTTAAAAGTAGCGATCCCCTCCTTTGAACGAGCAGTGGTGACAGCTTCCTTTGCAGGGGAGACAAGGGGAGACAAGAGAGCAGGGGATGCAGGGGATGCACTCTATGCAGAGGGAGAAAAGCCACTTATCACTCGCCCCTCGCCACTCGCTACTCAATCAAAAGGCGATCACATCTACTTTTATGGTCCAGGGGGGACGTTCGAGCAAATTCCTTTTTGGCACGTACTCGATTCGGATAATTGGAATACATACCTCCAGCAGGGAAAGTACTTCAAGGACAAGATTGTGATTATTGGCGCAACAGCTAAGTCGCTGCAAGACTTTCACAATGTACCGTTTTCTCAAAGCTGGTTTTATCCCGAATCGATCGCGGGAGTGGAAATTCAAGCAAACGCGATCGCTACTATACTGCAAGGGCGGGAAATCTCCGAGGTAATTCCCCATACATCAGGGCGGGGTTTGTTTGTGCTGCTGTTTGTGAGTGGATGTACAGTCTTTTTAACTTTTTCCAAACGCGCCATCACTCGCTTTGGCTTTAGCATCAGCATTGCTATTGCTTGGGGAAGTATTAGTTATGTCTGCTTCATCCACCAACATTTGATTTTACCCACTGCTGTACCAATGATGGCGATCGCTGTGTGTGGTAGTACTTATTTGGTGACAGGAGCAATTGGCGATAATTTGAAAAAAATTCACTTACGGCGCACTTTGGAGCGTTACGCTTCTTCTCCCGTAGTACAAGAGATTATTAGTCAACAGGACGACCTGCAAGACTTACTACAACAGCGAGAGCTATTAACAGTAGGGAAAATTTTAAGTGATCGCTATAAAATTGTTAAAGTTTTGAGTGCTGGTGGCTTCAGTGAAACCTATGTGGCAGAAGATTGCCAACGTCCGGGAAACCCGTTATGTGTTGTTAAGCAGCTTAAACCAGCTAGCGATCGTCCGCAACACTTACAAGTTGCTAGAAGGTTATTTCAACTAGAAGCTGAAACTTTAGAAAAACTCGGCAAACATGATTCTATTCCGCAACTGCTTGCCTATTTTGAACAAGACGAAGAATTTTATCTAGTTCAAGAATACATTGTCGGGCATCCTCTGAGTTGGGAACTCAAACCTGGTAAACCGATTAGTGAAAGCGTTGCGATCGCCATTTTGCAGGATTTGCTGCAAATCCTGGCATTTGTCCACAGCCAAAATGTCATCCACCGCGATATTAAACCCAGCAATATCATGCGGCGGCATTCAGACTACAAACTTGTACTAATTGATTTTGGTGCCGTCAAACAAGTTAGTACACAATTGCCCCAGTCGAATGGAAAAACCAGCCTTACTGTCAGTATCGGTACTCATGGTTATGCCCCAAGCGAACAAAATGCTGGTCATGCATTCTTCAGTAGCGATATTTATGCAGTGGGTATGACTGTCATCAAAGGTTTAACTGGACTAGCCCCTCACGAACTGCAACTAGATCCTGATACTGGAGAAATTCTTTGGATAGATAAAGTACAAATTAGTTTGGAGTTAGCTGAAATCTTAAGCAAAATGGTGCGCTATGATTTCAGGCAGCGCTATGTTTCTGCCATAGAAGTATTGATTGCAGTGAATAATTTGCTAGTTTCTCCCACAAAATCTTTGGTTGGTGGCAACTTATTTAGCGATAGTGAATCCACAGAAGATTTAGACACTGCTACTGCTGTTTGGATATCTGAGCCTACAGAGCCTGATTCTACTACAAATCTAATGCCAGCATCACCGCTAAATTCCTTTGAGTAGAATCCAATTCTTTGTTTTAAGAGCGATTGTTAGTTTCCTGAGTTGTTGGCACCACCATTACCGTTGCCATTACCATTCACTGAGTTGTTTACACCCCCGCCACCGACACCAGCACCGATCCCATTGTTGCTATTGTTGCCGTTACCTGGGTTATTTTCCTGCCCACCACCGACACCATTACCGATGCCGTTGTTACCTTGATTTGCTTGTTCGGTACTACCAGAGGAAGCACCACTATTAACTTCCGGTTGGTTTGTGGAACCATTATTATTATTATTTGTTTCGGGCGGTTGGTTACTAACGGGTGGAACACTGGCTGGGGGTTCTGTGTTGGAAGGAGAAGGTTTCTGATTATTTAGATCGAAAATAGTTTCGCTGTTGTTTATAAATTCAGTTATAGAGTTAAAATTGCTGTCATTTTTTGCGCCTGAAATTGTCTCAACTGAACTTTGGTTTGTGTTTGAACGGCGAACAAAAGTTGGATTAACGATCGCTTCTGCATTAGGTATGGGAGATTGTGCTGCCAAAGCTGCGCTAGTTTCAGCTTGTACTTGTGCGATCGCGCGATCGGTTGCTACACCACTTTTTTTATTTAGATCGAGTCCCTGTACCAAATCGCTAGTTTCATAAAAGGTTTTCAGATCGAATTTGTATAGCGCCTCAATTCTGTCTTTGATAATTACTGCCATCTCACCAGCTTGAAGCACCTGACGTTGAGAAGCCCCTTGATTAGATACCTCAATGTTGCTATTCGTCAATGCTCCTACAACCGTAGTTGCAGTTTCGGGAATGTAGCGCAGAAATAGTGCAGAACCACGAATTGCTGCTGTGGCGTTAGGTGTCCACACATCCGTTGTACCTCGACCAGGTGGAACTAGCAACAATAAAGTCCCGTTTGAAAGTCTAAAGTTGCGTGTCTTTGGCATAAATCGAAATATTGCTTGTTCGCCAACTCTTGCCAAAGAGCCATCGTTGAAGCGCAACTCTGCTAGAGAAGAACGACCAGTAGACAATGCATCGCCTGGAGTCATCGTATCCGAAACACGCGCCGGATGGGCAGCATTATTTTGCCGTATTAGTTGCACGAGGTTGTTTAGCTTCTGAACAACAGCCCGATTCAAAGCCGTTTCAGCCCTAGCCTGCTGTGGCAAAGGCAATATAGCAGCACTCCAGAAAATAGTTGCACTCAAAATAATGAATTTGCGATACATTTGGCTACTGGTTGATGGTTAATAGCTACTTGCAACGAACAATTACCAATGAACAATTAACAATTTTAGTATGCCCATTTAAATCCTATATATCTACAAAAAATTTGTGCTTCTGCACGATAAAAGAAATTTAATTTGTCATTAGTATTTATCCTGAATTCTCAATTATCTCTACGTTACATATCCCCGTAGTTTTGCGGTTAGAGAATTACTAATGCTTCGATTAATCTATCTTGGCAGCAGATAAATATAATCTATTCCTTAGCTCTTGGTAAATTTTTGCAACTGTTTCAATAAAATTATGTATATTATTATTTTTTGTGGTTAAAAATAATATTCGAGTTAATATCTCCAGCCAGCATACCCGAAAACTGACTCAGAAGCATCAAAATCAGATGCTAGAGATCCGTTGGAAATATCTTGTTTGGTTAATTTTATCTGCTGCTAGTGGTGGAATAGAGTTTTGTTTTGGACACAATGCTGCAATTGCTACTACTCCATTCCAAGTTGTAGACAGTATTAAAAATAATAGCAGAACTTATATCCAAGGATGCAAAGGGGAATGGCATGAAAGAACTAGTTATTCACCCATCACAGCAATACAAAAGAGTGTAACTACTTTTGAGCTACCCAGATTTTCAGTTTGCACTCACGTGGCTCAATCTATGCCTACAATTAATTTGAAGCCAGAAGAGAATAAATTGGATGTAAAGCAGGCAAATAGCGATGCAGAACTAGGTACTTTGAGGGTGCAAAAGCAAAAATTACAATCTGCGCCTGCAAAGAAAATTGGGCATTTGATAGGCGGGGTCGGTTATTTCCAATCAAATAATATATTTTCGGGAGTAGATCCAGTAGATGATGGCTTAATTTCAACTGGTTTAACACTTTTAGTTGCACCAGAATTAGGCAAAAAAACTAGTTTAGTAACGGCAATTGATGGTAGGCTTATTCGTTACTTAGATCGTAGCGATGTCAATTACAACCAGTTAAGATTTCGAGCAGGTATTCGCCAGCAGTTAACACCGAGAATGTCTGGTGAAATCGGCTGGTATAATCAAAAATTATTTAGTGCTAAAGTAGGCGATCGCTTTTTGAATGAAAATGCTGTCCGCTTAGCACTTCAAAGAGAAGACAAAATTAATGATCGCTTGTCTCTCAGTTCAATGTACGAATTGCGGCTTGGTTTTGCCGATCCCGATAGCCGCAGTCGGCTAATTAATTCTTTGTCAACCGATCTAACTTACCATATCCAATCTCATCTTAGAGTTGGTTTAGGATATCAGTTTGCTTTAGCGAATTTTACCCAACGCGATCGCGATGATAACTATCATTTAATCTTAGGCAGTTTAACTTACAAAACATCGCCACGCAGCCAATTTAATCTTCAAACTGGTGTGAGCTTTGGCAGTTCTTCTGACCAAAATATTGATTTTGACAATCTCTTTTTAAGTGTTAGCTATACAGTAGATTTAGGTGAGTTTTGATAATTAGTTTTGAACAAATGACAAATGACAAATGACAAATGACTAATAACTAATCCAATCGCTCCAACTGCCAGCATAAAGTTTACCAGTGTCGATCCCTGCTAGTTCCAAAGATAGTAAGTTGACGCAGGCGGTAACACCAGAACCGCAATAAACTAAAATTTCATCGGCTGGTTCTAGTTCTTCCCAGCGATCACGTTGTTCGGCTGCTGATTTGAGATAACCTTGAGCATCAGTCACCTCTTGCCAAGGATAGTTTATTGCACCCGGAATATGCCCGGCAATCAAATCGATTGGTTCTCTTATGCCTCGGTAGCGATCACTCTCGCGCGAATCGACTAACGCCACTTCTGGTAAGTCTTTCCTAGCTCTAACAACCTCTATATCCACTACCTGCAACGGTTGGAGATGCGGTACAAACTCACCTTGTCGTGGCTGCGGAACTACATCTGTGACTGGATAACCAGCTTTTACCCAAGCTTGAAAACCACCATCTAATACAGCTACGCGATCTTGTCCCATGTATCGCAGCAGCCACCACAAACGAGCAGCAAAGGCAAAGCGCGAGTCATCGTAGGCGACAACCAATGTTTGGGAATTGATTCCCATAGCTGATAATTTTGCCGCCAACTCGTCAGGATTGGGTAAGGGGTGTCTTCCCCCATGTTTGCCAACTGGACTGGAAAGATCCCGATTTAAGTCTAAATAGTAAGCACTTGGAATGTGACTTTTTTGATACTGCTGTTGACCGAATCCCGGCTCTAATAAGGAAAAGCGACAATCCGCGATCGCTAAATTTGAATCTTCAAGGTGTTCAAAAAGCCATGCGGCAGATACGCTACTAGACATCTAGTTTTTCTCGTGAAGGTTGATAGGGAGACTTGAATAGTTTTAAGTTTTAAGTTTTAAGTTTTGAGTTTAAGAACAAAATTTAACTTAAAACTGGAGCGAAGCGGCTCGCCGCCTAACTTTAGAATTTTTAACAAATTTTCTCATCAAATCAGACTAATGTAGCGATTTAGGTGCATTTTTTTATTTTGCTTTCAACCCTTGCTGGTGACAGTTAACTTTAAAACGTTGAGAAATTTAGCATGAGCAGCAATCTAGCAACTCTTTTGCGTGAGGGAACAAAAAAAGCCCACACGATGGCAGAAAACGTTGGTTTTGTCAAGTGCTTTTTAAAAGGAGTGGTTGAAAAGACCTCTTACCGTAAGCTTGTTGCCAACCTCTACTTCGTCTACTCAGCGATGGAAGAAGAAATGGAGCGGCATCGGCAGCACCCAATCCTATCAAAAGTTTACTTCCAACAACTGAATCGCCAGCGGAGCTTGGAAACCGACCTGAAATATTACTTTGGTTCGCAATGGCGAGATGCGATCGCTCTTTCTCCTGCAGGTGAAGCCTACGTACAGCGGATTCGGGAAGTATCCAACAACGAACCCGAACTGTTGATTGCTCACTTGTATACTCGGTATTTAGGCGATCTATCTGGCGGTCAAATTCTCAAAGGTATTGCTCAAAGGGCGATGAACCTTTCAGATGGAGAAGGTACTGCTTTTTATGAATTTGAAGAAATTCCCGATGAAAAGCAGTTTAAAGCTACCTATCGGCAAGCTTTGGATGAATTGCCCATTGATGAAGCAACAGCCACTCGGATTGTCGATGAAGCCAATGCCGCTTTTGGTATGAACATGAAGTTATTCCAAGAGTTGGAAGGCAATTTAATTAAGGCGATCGGTGTAATGCTGTATAACACAGTTACCCGTCGTCGGACTCGCGGTAGCACTGAATTAGCAACTGCTGAGTAAAAGCGGTAAGTCAGAAGTCAGGAGTCAGAAGTCAGGAGTCAGAAGTCAGGAGTCAGGAGTATTAGCAACTACCAATGACAAATGACAAATGACAAATGACAATAAATTGTTACAATCCTGGGGGATTGGTGATAGTGCGGTCATCAACTCTTCAGGATTGTCAGCTTGTAGACGAGTGGCGAGTGATGAGTAAGGGCGGGTCTGATAATGGACTTGTGGTAAAGTAAAAAACCCAGCCGAATTACGAATTACACGCGAATGGCGACAAAAATTCCTGTTACAGTTATCACTGGATTTTTAGGTAGTGGTAAAACTACTTTGATTCGTCATGTCCTGCAAAACAACCAGGGACGACGCATTGCCGTTTTAGTGAATGAGTTCGGGGAATTAGGGATTGATGGAGAATTACTTCGTTCTTGTCAAGTTTGCCCAGATGAGACTGAGGCTGAAGCTAATATCGTTGAATTGACGAATGGTTGTCTGTGCTGCACAGTGCAAGAAGAATTTCTGCCGACAATGCAGGAGTTGCTGAAGCGGCGAGATAGCCTAGATTGCATTTTGATTGAAACTTCTGGACTTGCTTTACCTAAACCACTGGTGCAGGCGTTCCGCTGGCATGAAATTCGCAACGCAGCTACAGTAGATGCTGTAATTACCGTAGTGGATTGTGCGGCGGTAGCAGCAGGGACGTTTGCTAGCGATCCAGAGGCGGTGTCAGCGCAGCGACAAGCAGACGAAAATTTGGAACACGAAACGCCTTTGCAGGAGTTGTTTGAAGATCAGTTGGCTTGTGCCGATATGGTGGTGTTGAATAAAACTGATTTAGTTGATGAGGCGACACAAACTCAAGTTGTGGAATTGATTCAACAAGAACTGCCAAGAGTGGTGAAGATGGTAACAAGCGATCGCGGAATGCTCGATCCATCTATATTATTAGGGTTTCAAGCCGCAGTCGAAGATAATTTATCCAGTCGTCCCAGCCATCACGACACTGAAGAAGAACACGATCACGACGATGAAATTACTTCAACTCATTTGATTTTGAATCGTACCTTTGAACCGACTGCTTTGGAAAAGCAATTGCAACTGCTAGCACAACAACAAGATATTTATCGGATCAAGGGATTTATAGCTGTGCCTAACAAACCCATGCGTATGGTTTTGCAGGGTGTAGGAACGCGCTTTGATCGATTTTATGATCGCCCCTGGCAATCGAATGAACTCAAGCAAACACAGTTAGTATTTATTGGTCAAAATCTTAATCCTGAAGCGATCAAATCGCAGTTAGTATCTCTGCCAAGCTAGTAAGATGGGCTTGGAGCCAGCAGAAGCACTGGATTATAGGATGAATGCGATCGCGCGGCAGAATGTAACTTGATTACCATTTGGTTTTATTACTGCTACATTTAAATGTCTGTAAGTCTTGTCAAGCAAGCATTCCCAAATCCAAAATCTAAAATGGTAATAGTGTGCCTCACGCTTGATATTAGTGCTATTAGCTCTTAGCTACTATTGTTTGCTATGATATCCCAACTGTTTAATGTTGCTAATTTGTTTGTTTTACCCTTTTGGGCATTGATGATTCTGTTGCCTAACTGGGGAGTAACGCGGCGGGTAATGGAATCATATATTCCCTATGTGGTGTTGGCGAGTTTGTACTTGTATTTATTCGTTAGCAGCATTACCCCAGAAAATGCTCAAGCTTTGTCTAGTCCAAAACTTGCAGATATTGCCCGCGCTTTTGGCGATGAAAAAGTGATGGCGGCGGGATGGATTCATTATCTGGTGATGGATTTGTTCGTCGGGCGCTGGATTTATTGGGAAGGACAGCGTAGAGGAATTTGGACAATTCACTCTCTTGGCTTGTGTTTGTTTGCAGGGCCTTTAGGATTACTGTCTCACGTTTTGACTAGCTGGATTAGCCAGAAATTTTTTACCCGCGCCGAAGGTGAAGCAAAAACCGTTTCCAGCAGTACGCCATCGGTGTAGCACTAAGAGTGCAGGCGCGTAACGGCTTATTTTCAAACAACGTACCATCAAAAACCCAAAAAAGTATCAGAGTTGCTAATAATAAGGCATAACTGGGTAAACAATAGCCATAGCTGTACCTACATATACTGCTGACTCATGCAACCAATTCGTACATTCAACGTTTCTCCTTCCTTACCGTCACGACTCGAACCCATACGACGGCTTGCCTATAACTTACATTGGGACTGGAACGTCGAAAGTAAAGACTTGTTTCGTCGCCTAGACCCCGATTTATGGGAATCTAGCCGCCATAACCCCGTGTTGATGCTGGGAAACATCAGTCAAGCACGGCTACGCGAAGTCGTAGAAGACGAAGGTTTTTTGGCGCAAATGGATAGAGCTGCTCGTCAGCTAGATGAATACTTGCAAGAGCGTACTTGGTACGATAAGCACAGAACTAGTCATTCGTCAAATGACAAAGGACAAGATTGTTATGCTTACTTCTCGGCTGAGTTTGGTTTGGTAGATTGCTTGCCGATCTACTCTGGCGGTTTGGGTGTGTTAGCAGGAGATCACCTCAAATCTGCTAGCGATTTAGGACTACCGCTGGTGGGTGTAGGCTTACTCTATCAGCAAGGTTACTTTGCTCAGTATCTCAACGCTGATGGTTGGCAGCAAGAACGTTACCCGATTAACGACTTCTACAATATGCCGCTACACTTGGAGCGTAATTCTGACGGCTCTGAGTTGCGAATTGCTGTAGATTATCCCGGTCGCACTGTCTACGCTAGAATTTGGCGGGTGCAGGTGGGAATGGTGCCGCTGTATATGCTCGACACCAACATCGAACCCAATAATACCTACGATCAGAACATCACAGACCAGCTTTATGGTGGTGATATTGATATGCGCATCCACCAAGAGATTATGCTGGGCATTGGTGGGGTGAAGATGCTGAAGGCGCTGGGATACAAGGTGAGTGCATACCACATGAACGAAGGACACTCGGCGTTTTTAGCGCTGGAACGTATCCGGATGTTGATGCAGGAACAGGGTTTGAAATTTGTCGAAGCTAGGCAAGTAGTGGCGGCGAGTAATCTATTTACTACCCACACGCCAGTACCAGCTGGAATTGACTTATTTCCCCCAGATAAGATGTTGTACTACTTGGGGTACTATGCAGATGTTTTTGGCTTGTCCAGAGATGAATTTTTGGGGCTAGGACGCGAGAAAACAGGCGATTTATCAGCGCCTTTCAGTATGGCGGTGTTAGCACTGAAGATGGCGACATTTGCTAATGGTGTAGCTCAGCTGCACGGTGTTGTATCGCGGGAAATGTTTCAGGATCTGTGGCAGAATTTGCCGGAAGAGGAAGTACCAATTACGGCGATTACTAATGGTGTTCATGCGCGTAGTTGTGTGGCTAAATCGACTCAGGAGTTGTACGATCGCTACCTAGGGCCGAACTGGTCTTCCGTACCAAAAGAAAACCAGTTATGGGAACGGATGGATGCAATTCCAGATGAGGAATTGTGGCGCAATCACGAACGCTGTCGCTTGGACATGATCGTGTACGTGCGAGAGCATTTGGTCAAGCATTTACGCGATCGCGGTGCTTCCCCAATGGAAATTACCGAAGCTCAAGAAGTCCTCGATCCCAACGCTTTAACTATTGGGTTTGCGCGTCGTTTTGCTACATACAAGCGGGCAACTTTGTGGATGCGCGATGTCGAGCGAATTAAGCGGATTTTGGGCAATAGAGACCGCAAGGTGCAATTTGTCATTGCTGGTAAAGCTCACCCCAAAGACATTCCGGGTAAAGAACTGATCCGCGAAATTAATCGCTTCATTCGGGAACAAGGTTTAGAAAAGCAAGTGGTGTTTGTTCCCAATTACGACATTCATGTGGCGCGGTTGCTAGTTGCTGGTTGCGATATCTGGCTCAATACACCTCGCCGTCCCCGCGAAGCTTCTGGTACGAGTGGAATGAAAGCAGCAATGAATGGGTTGCTGAATTTGAGCGTGTTAGATGGCTGGTGGGATGAGGCAGATTATGTCCGCACTGGTTGGGCTATAGGACATGGGGAAGTTTATGCCGACCCTAATTACCAGGATGAGATCGAGGCAAACGCCCTATATGACTTGATCGAACAGGAAGTAATGTCTTTATTCTACGAGCGGGATGTTGATAACTTACCCCGCCGTTGGATTGGCAAAATGAAGGATGCAATTCGGTTGAATTGTCCGTTTTTCAATACATCCCGGATGGTGAGCGAGTACGCGCTGCGGGGTTATTTCCCTGCTAGCGATCGCTACCACAATCTCACTACTGACAAATACGCTCCAGCTAAAGAGTTAGCTCAATGGAAAGCAAATCTAGTTCAACACTGGAACTATATCAAGATTGAAGATATTGATATTTCTGAACCTGCGGAAATTCAAGTCAATCAAAACATTACTGTCAAAGCCAAGATCGATCTGGCAACTCTCACTCCAGACGATGTGCAAGTAGAACTATATCAGGGTAATGTTGATACTGATGGCGAGATTGTTGGTGGCGTTCCAGTTGTGATGCAATGGGAAGGTAAAGACAACTCCGGCCACAGCATTTACACAGCTAGCATTTCCTACACGCATTCTGGTTTGCAAGGTTTGTCGTTGCGGGTGTTACCGAAACATCAAAACTTGTCTAGTTCCTATGAGCCAAGGTTAATTCTCTGGGCAAACGATCCCAGTGCGGTTAGGGTTCATACTCTGAATGGACAAGTTAGTGGGAATGACGATGTAGCCAGTGGTGCAGTTGCCCAACACCCAGTTACGCTCTAATCCCCAATACCACCAATGTGCAGCTACATAAGCACAGATCAGGCTGTCTAGTCGATCTTCGACTGCTTTGAGGGCTGCACCTTGAAGGGTGAAGGTAGAAGGCTGAAGGATGAAGTGAATTGCTTGTGCTTCGCTTCTTTTTCCTTGTTTCAAGTTCAAAGGTGGTTCGAGGGTGGGTAAAACATTTACGATAAACTGGTGGAGTTTTGTTAGTTCTAAATGACGCTCTGCCAGTTTTCCTTTTTTATATTTGAGAATTCGCTCTAGATTGAATAAGTTTACGATCGCCGGATGGGGAAATACTTCGATTTGGTATCTTCCTGGTTTTTGCGGTTCTATTTCTGGGGCGTGGGTGAAGCGGCGCGCTTCTAGTTCTAAGCCGAATTTTACGGTGCGCTCGGCAAAGGGTAGGCTGAGATTGGCGGGGTAACAACCAGCGTGATATTTACCAAAATATTTATGGGTGAGTTTGTCGGGTAAGCGCATCCCCCCTGCGTTGGGAATGAGGGTAGGCGCGTCTACGGCGATGATGGCTGGTTCGTCTGGTTTGACGTGGGTATCAATCCAACTTAGGATGTCTGCGATCGCTTCAATACGATCTAGATCTAATAAGTCTAACTGTCTATCTTTCCACTCTAAGCAACATAGCCCGCTTGGTTGCGATCGCCACCCAAAATCAATCCCTAAAAATTTCATTTTGCTGTTAGCTAAAAGTAATGTGCGATCGCTTTTTTCAAGCTACTTTTAATGTCACCAAACCAGCTTTTCTATCTACTACCAACCGCCGCGTTTCTAACCAGGGTAAACCTAACAAAACATTGCTAATTTCTTCACCTCCTAAAATGGAATTACTTACTCAAATGCATCATCAACTGGGCGCTCTGGAAAAATGGAGCTGCCAAGTGGCACTTTTCTATGTTTTTTTTCAGTCATACTCATAATTCACGGCTTTGGTGACTTGATTTATTTTAGTTTCTGCACCAAAAGCTACTTAGAAATCTATTTCACACTGCATTTTGCTCAAACGCCTAGTCGAAACTTCCTCACACACTACTAGTAGCATTGCAGCAACTGTCTGAGTAGTAAAGCTTTCAGGGGTAGCTACTTTGGGTAGAGGAAGTGTTGATTTCCGCCCTAAATTACTGCTAATCTTTGCAAAGAGAGTTTAATTTATATTAATTTTGATTACATAAATTGATACTGCGTCACTGTAAGCGATAAGCGAGGGTGGAAAAGAGGTATCTGAATACCCAAAAGCTAGTTGGTAAAACAGATATACCAAATGCGACAGCGGATGCAGCGATCGCAGCTAGAAAATGTAAAACTAAGTAAATGAGTTTTTTGGAGCGATAGTAGCTCCTCTTTCACATAGTAAAGTTTATATTTATGGCGAGTCCGCGCGTTCTTTCTGGAATTCAATCAACTGGCAATCTACATCTTGGTAACTATTTAGGTGCAATTCGTAACTGGGTGGAAGGGCAGAGTCAGTACGAAAATTATCTCTTCGTGGCAGATTTACACTCTATTACAGTGCCACACGATCCAGCAACACTGGCAGCTAATACCCACACGCTTGCAGCTCTCTATTTAGCTTGTGGTCTAGATTTAAACTACTCGACCATTTTTGTCCAATCTCACGTTCCAGCTCACAGCGAACTAACGTGGTTGCTTAACTGCATCACCCCGCTCAACTGGCTAGAAGATATGATCCAGTTTAAGGAGAAAGCGATCAAGCAGGGCGAAAATGTTAGTGTTGGCTTGCTTGACTACCCAGTGCTAATGGCATCAGATATCTTGCTCTACCAGCCCGATAAAGTGCCTGTGGGCGAAGATCAAAAGCAACACCTGGAAATTACCCGTGATATCGCAGCCAGGTTTAATTATCAGTTTGCGCGGTCAAACCCAGTATTAAAATTACCAGAACCTCTGATTCGCAAGGAAGGGGCGCGGGTAATGAGTCTTACCGATGGTACGCGCAAAATGTCTAAGTCTGACCCTTCGGAGTTGAGCCGAATCAATTTGTTAGATACACCAGAGGAAATTAAACAAAAGATTAAACGCTGCAAAACTGATCCAATTCGAGGTTTGACATTTGACGATCCAGAGCGACCGGAGTGTAATAATTTATTAACCCTATATATGTTGCTGTCTGGCAAGACAAAGCAAGAAGTAGCAGATGAATGTCGGGATATGGGATGGGGACAGTTCAAACCGTTACTGACAGAAACTGTAATTTCTGCTCTCAAACCGATCCAAGATAAGTATCAAGCGGTGATGGCTGATAAAGGTTATCTTGAGTCAGTGCTGCGGGATGGTAGGGAAAAAGCAGAAGCGATCGCTAATGATACCTTAAGCAAAGTAAAAGCATCTCTGGGTTTTTCACTACCGCTTTAAGTATACTCAAGTTAATTATGTTCTTATTTATACTTAAAATTTAACATTAACTAAAATAAAATGTATAATTTAACACCCTTAACCTCATTTCGGACTGCTGTCAAAGCTGGAGAGTTTTTAATTACTGCCGAGGTAGCACCACCCAAAGGAAGCGATGCATCACATACGATCGCAATGGCACAAACGCTGAAAGGGCGAGTTCATGCCGTCAATATTACCGATGGCAGCCGGGCAGTACTACGGATGTGTCCCCTCGTAGTATCGGTAATTTTGCTACAACACGGAATAGAACCAGTTTGTCAGGTTGCTTGTCGCGATCGCAATCGCATCGGGCTGCAAGCTGACCTGATGGGCGCTCATGCTCTTGGTATCCGCAATGTCCTTGCTCTGACTGGCGATCCGGTCAAAGCAGGCGATCATGCTGATGCTAAAAGTGTGTTCGATCTTGAATCAGTACGGCTGCTAAAACTGATTCGCAAGATGAATCAGGGTTTTGACTGCAACGACCAACCGTTGACTGATGGTGCAACAGATTTATTTGTTGGTGCGGCGATCGATCCACAGTCTCCGAGTTGGTCGGGTTTGCAAAGTCGGTTTGATCGCAAATTAGAGGCGGGAGCGCAATTTTTCCAAAGTCAATTGATCACTGATTTTGAGCGCTTAGAAAAGTTTATGGATCAAATCGCCTCTGGCTGCAACAAGCCAGTTTTAGCAGGCATTTTTCTGCTCAAATCAGCTAAAAATGCCCAATTCATCAATCGTTGCGTTCCAGGGGTAAATATTCCCCAACACATTATTGAGCGACTGGCACAAGCAAAAGATCCCTTAGAAGAGGGAGTAAAGATTGCAGCCGAACAAGTCCAAATTGCACGCCAACTCTGTCACGGTGTACATATGATGTCAGTCAAGCGTGAAGATTTGATTGCTCCAATTTTGGATTTAGCAGGTATTCCACCACTGGTTAAGTCGTAAGTCGTAAGTCGTAAGTTGTAATTGATGAAATTATATAGGTTGATTGGTCGTCGCCATCTTTTAAAGTTGGTGACTTTGAGTTCTGTAGGTAGTTTGCTAGGGTATGCTCAGTCAGTTGAAGCAGCTGAGTTAGAAGTCAGTGCTAATCAAAAAAACTCTGAACCTGTTAGTCCTGATGCAGCGCTGAAAAGATTGCTGGATGGGAATAAACGCTTTATGCAGTTTCATCCTGAGTATCCCAATCACTCGCAAGCACGTTTGCAAGCAGTTGCAACAGCACAGCGTCCTTTTGCTACCCTGCTTAGTTGTGCTGATTCGCGCGTTCCGGCAGAAATAATCTTCGATCGCGGCATTGGAGATTTGTTTGACGTTCGCATTGCTGGAAATGTCGTCACCCCGGAAGCGCTTGGCAGTATTGAATATGCCGTAGCAGTATTGGGTAGTCCCTTAATTATGGTAATGGGGCATGAAAGATGCGGCGCAGTCACAGCAGCGGTAAAAGGTGAGATACTCCCCGGTCAAATTGGCACTTTTGTTAAGGCTATTAAACCAGCGATCGCTAATTTACAAAGTAAATCTGACGAAGACGTTGAGAATGCAGTCGTGGCAAATGTTCAATATCAAGTTAATAAATTAAGGCAGTCAGATCTTTTAAATCATTTAGTACTAGAAGATAAACTAAAAATTGTTGGTGGACGTTACGATCTTGATACTGGAGAAGTCACTATAATTCGTAATTCGTAATTAAAGGAACTTAGATAATATTAAGGTGAGCATTGCCCTATAACTTAACTAAAAACGAAACGCCAACGCACCAAATAAGATATCTAATTATAATTTTGCCTGCTCATCTACTGCTTTAGCTTGACTTGATAAAACTCTAAGTACGAGAAAGTAGCGATAATTTTTTAGTAAGTGCGAAAAGGGTAAATGAAAAATTACGATTTATTTTGTCACTATAAATTATTTATTTGATATACCTAACTCTTTTATTAACTTAAAAGGTATTAGTTCTTAATTAAGAATCACTTCTAGGCTTGATTCCAGGTAGTCAATCAAAATATATACCATCCTAGATTTAATTATTTGATGATTAAATTTGAAATGATATAAATCTCTAAACTGCATTCCACTTACGGGAACTAAACATCTTAATTTGTCGTCAAACTATTAATTTCAATCTAAAAATATGTGTTTAATATTACCAAATATCTACGTAATTTTTAGCTGAGTTTGGGTCGTTATCGCCCTCGATTCTTTTCTCCACAACGATTTGGGGCGATTCGTTTTATATTTACTATTCATATATGTTTAATAGTAATTACTAATATTGAAAAAATCTTCGATAGGTATGCAAAACCATCAATGGTGCAGTATTGTTACTACGGTGCCCACTTAGAGGTGCCCTACTTGACTTTAACTCCATAATTTGCGGTCAAGCAGGCAAAGACTAAGGAGACAACCGAAATGCTTAAGAAATTTTTGACTGGTGGTGCTGTTTTCGCTTTATTGCTGTCATTTGGCTTGTCAGCTGAAGCGAAACCTAAGACTGAAAGTTCCAGCACTGGAACTTCCAACAGCGAAACCAGCGGTAGCAACTCTACTAATAAACCTCGTTCTACTACTGGCACTTCTTCCACCACTCCCAGCAGCACTACAACTACTACTCCAGGTGCTACTGGCGGTGCCGCTGGCGCGGCTGGTACTAGTTCTCCGAGTAGCCCCAGCAGCACTTACCCAGGTACTGGCACCAGTAGCCCTAGCAGCACTTACCCAGGTACTGGCACCAGTAGCCCCAGCAGCACTTACCCAGGTACTGGTACTAGTAGCCCTAGCAGCACTTACCCAGGCACTGGCACCAGTAGCCCCAGCAGCACTTACCCAGGTACTGGCACCCCCAGTGGCTCTGACAGTAGTGGCTCGATAACGACTCCTGGCACTGGCAGCGGTGGCTCGACTTCTGGCGCTGGCAGTTCCAGTGGCAGTGGCAGCGGTGGCTCGACGACTCCTGGTAGTAGCTCCACTGGTGGTAAGTAACGATTCAATTCAGCACAGATTGAGTTGATAACAAATAAAGCTTTGTCAACCCAGCCCCAATAATCAATGCCTTATAGGCTGGGTTTTTGACGGTTCTGCTCCTACTCATGTGTACCTGGTTATTTCAGCAAATAAGGGTGGGCAAAAGCCCACCCTCAAACTACTAATAACTGAATCACCTTCTTCTAATGTTGTCGTCTGCTTGGTTTGATGCAGACGTTTTTGGTATTTTTGGGCGATCGCTATGCTAATTCGCTCATTTGTTTGGTTTTCTTCCGCAATTTTGGCAGATGTCAACAATTTCAGTTAGTTCTGCTATTTGCTGTTTATTTAAAGATGGCTGAGTTATGGGATGTTTTACCTGAATTGCGCGATCGCACTCCATCAGCTATTGACTTGCTGCAATCTCGAAGTCTTCAACCGATCCATCCATCCTTCTAAATATTTTTGATTAGCTTTCTGCTCGGATGGCTCCTCAGTATCCACTGGATTTGGCATCAATCCCAAAATTGCCGCCGTAGTCACGCAAAACATTGACTTTTGGAAACTGATGCAAATCTGCACTCGTAAATCATCTTCTCCCCGCTTGCTGCGAGAATAAATCTTGTGCATATAATCCGGTAAATAGTGTCGCATATCTTGCATTGCCAAGGTGGGTGGAATACCAGCACCACCAATAGGCAAAGGATCTGCATAAAGCGCCCCGTAAGCAAATCGACTTTGATCTGGCGGAACTTGATGGGCTTTGGCGTTGTACGAAACAGTACCAGAAAACGGCGTTCCCCTGAAGAAAACCGCTTCGACATAAGGTACTGCTGTATCGGGCAGAAAAGTCAAACCTGCGCTCCCCGGAATAATTTCATACTTTTGATTCTTGATTTTGACAGCATAGGTGATGGGTAAATTCGCTGCTGCTACTAAAGCATTTTTAATATGTTCTACCACCTGAGGAATTGTTTTGATTTCCCCTCTGTCGTAGCGATCAGATAAGTCGATAAACATATCGCTCATCACGCGCCAGAATTGACCTAGCCCGCTATAATAAGCCTGCTGGCGGACTAGTTCTGGTAGAAATTCGGGAAATAGCTGGTTTATTCCCAGGATAACTGGATTGCTTTTAAATTTTGCCTTAATAGCAGCAAGCGATCGCTGTTTAAATTCCTGGCTATCCAAATATTTATCTAAACCACCGCCACCATGCCAAAACATGGCTTTCATACAGTATTCGGCATATTCAAAATTAATTCTGTCATGCCACCAGTGGCGGGCTAATTTCCCCAGCGAAATTTCCCCATTGAAATATTTAAAAAAGGGAAAAAATACTAGGAATTGATTCTCAGAAATGTAAATCAAATTGCGAGAGTAGGCATCTAAAACTACACCATAGCTTTTGAGAATGCCGACTACTTCCGTCACATTTTCAGGAGAATCATTGAGTAAGGCAGAGCCAGTTTGCAACCTTTGAATATAATCCGCTAAGGGATGGCTAGAAGGCTTGTTAGTGCTAGTGACCATTTCTGCTAGTATCCTTAAATTCTGTTGTGTTTTGTCGCAACGGGTTGAAAGTAGTTTGAAGTTTTAAGTTTTGATTTAAAGAAAATGGACGTAATTTAAAACC
>DATNQH010000099.1:0-16504 GCA_036704105.1 Leptolyngbyaceae cyanobacterium
CCAAATTGCTAAAGTTGATAACAACACAGGGGAAATTGCAGGTACGTTCCAGAGTATTCAGCCTTCTGATACAGATTTAGGAGCGAAGAAAGCTGTGGATGTGAGAATTCGCGGTCTGTTCTACGCTCGGATTGAACCAACCGTATAATCGAGAAGCGATCGCGCTTTGTCAACTACAATAAAAACCTATATCAGGGGCATCAAGCCCCTTTTTTATTTAACGCTTGTCAAGACTGAGATTTACTTCAAACTTTTGGCAAGACTCACATTCTGAATAAATAGTAGTGGTTTGGCGGCATTAAAATATACAAGGCTTGGGAGAACCGAAATTCCTACTTATAGCCTCCAAGTCTTAGTGTCTTTAATGACTATAAACCAAACGCCAAATACTGTTCTGCCTTTACTCCCAAAAATCCATAACAAAAATCTACTTTCACTGCCAGTCTTTTTTTTACGGGTTTATCTCTAGAAAAAGTACCAACCCGAACAAAGATCAGTGTAAATTCGGTAGCTACAATTATAGAAAAGTTAATAACCTGGATTGTTGACAACGAACATAATTTTTTTAACACAGAAAAACAAATTTAGACTTTATTATTCCACACAAACGAATAATTAAAATTCTGAGTTGTCCGATAATTTTCTAAACGTTTAAGTGCTTTTTTGCTCTTTCATTGTTTCTCCCAAAAAGGAAGATCGAGCAATTGTGCCGCGCAGTAGTAACCCTCAAAAATATCATTTGCTAAATTATATTTATGGTAACAAGTTATACTTCAGTTAGCCCTGAATTAAAGCGTGAGAGCGTTCAACTGCTGCGAGACTATGAACAAACTCGCTCTGCTGCCATCCGCAATCAGTTAGTGACACTCAACATGGGACTGGTGAGGAAAGAGGCACACTTCTGGAGCAATCAATGTACCGAAAGCTATGACGATTTGCTGCAAGTCGGCTGTATGGGTTTAATTAGAGCTATTGAACGGTTTGAACTATCTAAGGGGAATGCCTTCAGTTCTTTTGCCGTTCCCTATATTCGTGGGGAAATTCAACACTACTTGCGGGATAAAGGTGTTTTAGTGCGAATGCCCAGACGCTGGCTTGCTCTACAGCAACAAGCAATGGGATTTACGCAAGAGTGGCGGGCAAAACATAATCGTCAACCTACAGATGCTGAAGTAGCAGCAGCATTAGAAACTTCTGTAGCCGAATGGCAGGAAATCAAACTAGCCTGGGCTAATCGCTCTCCTTTAAGCTTAGACACTCCCGTGCAGGATGAAGATGGCTCAACTTCTCTAGGAGATATGGTTCCCGACCTCCAATATCGCACTTTTCAACTCGCTCAAGAAGATCAAATGCGCTTACAACAAGCTTTGGTGCAGCTAGAACAGCGAACCCACCAAATCTTAGAATTTGTCTTTTTATATGACTTGACACAAAAAGAAGTGGCAGAACGGTTAGATATCAGTGTTGTAACTGTTTCTCGTTGTGTAAAAAAGGGACTTGCCTCGTTGAAAAGGTTAATGGTGGGGAACGATGAATGATAATGATTTATGCCAATTATAGGAATATCATCCCTAACTATTCCGACAGGGGCGCGATCGCAAAAGTAAATAAGGGCTTGGTCTGAAATAAGTTTGAATCTAGCTGTTAAGGAAGGGCAATGCATCGACGATCAATCACCGCCTTAGTAGGAATGCTGGCTTTAACGATAACTGGATGTGGTTCGGGTGAAGCACAAAGCACTAGTAATACTGCTAATGTTCAACCACCTGTTAAACCTACAACCCCAGATCCGCAGCCTGCTACGTCTGAAACACCTGAAAAGCCAACACTAGTAGCACAAAATCCACAAAACAATCTGGAAAAAACAGAGAAAAACGAGAACACAGTATCTTCTTCTGCTGCTGGATTAATTCAATCAACCAACGTTAATCAGCGAACCCAACAAGTACAACAAGGGCGACCAGATCCGTTTGCCGGACTGTTCGCTATTCCGAAGCCAATTCCGAAACCAGTAGTCGTTGCCAAGCCCAAACCAACTCCTCGTTTACCTCAACCGCCAGTTGTCCGCGCGCCGCAACCAGTCATCAAACCAGCACTACCTACTCCTCCTGCGCCAGTTGAACCACCAGAACCAGATTTGGCAAAAGGTGTAAGTGTTTTGGGCGTAGTGGAAATTGCTAATCAATACCAAGCAATTGTCAAAGTGCCAAATGAGGCGACAAGTCGTTATGTGAGTGAAGGACAACGACTGTCAGATGGCGAAGTATTAGTAAAAAGAATTGAAATGTCTTCTGGCTCTGAGCCGATAGTGATTTTGGAGCAAAATGGCATAGAAGTTACTAGAGCAGTGGGTCAAGAACCTGCCCAACCAGACCAACAAGGCAAACCAACAAATGGGCCTACATCTACGATCCAATCACCTCAGTCACTACCATCCAGAAGCTTCTCGCCTAGGGGAAGATTTAACACGATCCAATTGAATAGTTCCCAATACATTCCAGTTCCTCCACCGCCACCCAGCGATAAACCTTTATCTGAGAAAGAATTTAAAAATTATTTAAAACAAGAACGGCTCAAAAGTGAGGTAAAAATCGAGCAACCCGCAGATACTATTGCAAGCTCTAGGCCATCTTCCACCAACAGCCCGTCTATGAGAGAACTCGCAAGCTTACTAGAGCCAAACTATCCTCCAGTCGCTATCCGGGAAGTGGCATCACAGCCAACTAGTCAGGCCATATCTAGGACAAAACTCGCAAGCGTACCAGAATCAGATTATCCTCCAGTCGCTTTTCGAGAAGTGGCATCACAGCCAACTAGTCAGGCCATATCTAGGGCTGTACTCATTAGTAAGCTAAAATCTGCTCTATCTCGATCTGACAAATAATTCGTAATTTTCATAATTATGGTAAAAATCCTCGTTTTCAGGCGGTAGCTGTGGAACGAGGATTTTTTTTACCTGAAAGCGAATTTATCAGTAATTTGTAGCAAGCTACTTCTATAATTTCGTTACCACCCTGGGGTAACAAAAAGGAGGCGATCGCAAGGTAAGCTACTGATACAAAATCTAAGTAATTCGGAATTGTGGTTGATTAATTACAAATGATCAATTAATAATTACAAATTGGAGAATGGCTACTTAAACCCATGAGCAGAATTCAGACACGGCAAGATGGTAAGTTAAAGTATGAACTCAAGTTTCCTAATTTGCCTTTAGCAGTATATAGGGAAATCGCGGCTCATTTATGTCAAGTAGATGGGGTGGAAACAGGTTTATATCCGGCAACATTCCAGCAGTTTGATTACAATCAAAGTCAGGTAGGCGGATTGTGGATTCAGTACGCTCCAACAGCTAGCTTGGATAGTCGGGATTTAGTAGACCAGATTTTGGCTTACTATCAAAACCATTATGGTGCTGTAGAGGAAATTAATTCTCAGGCTCAAAATTAAGCAATTCTGTGGCAAAGTAGCGATCTAGCAATTTACTTTAAATCATAAATGGGCGACATTCAGGCATTACGCGGGACGCGAGACATTCTGCCCGATGAAATTGGCTATTGGCAATGGGTAGAAGCAACGGCGCGAGATATTTTGACTAAAGCAGCATATCGGGAAATTCGCACTCCAATTTTTGAGCAGACAGCGCTGTTTGAGCGGGGTATTGGCGAAGCCACTGATGTGGTGGGCAAGGAAATGTATACTTTCATTGATCGCGGCGATCGCTCGATTACCCTACGTCCAGAAGGTACAGCAGGAGTAGTGCGATCGCTGATCGAACACGGTTTGTCTGCCCAAGGAAGCGTACAGCGCTTGTGGTATACCGGAGCCATGTTTCGCTACGAACGTCCCCAAGCAGGACGACAGCGACAATTCCACCAGTTGGGAGTAGAGGTGTTGGGTAGTGCCGATCCTAGGGCGGATGTGGAAGTAATTGCGATCGCAGCTGAAATTCTACAAACATTAGGGCTAAAAAATCTGCATCTGGATATCAACTCGGTGGGCAATTTAGAAGACAGGCAGAATTATCGCCAAGCACTAGTTGATTACTTAACGCCTTACAAAGATGAATTAGATCCAGATTCTCAGGATCGTTTGACTCGCAATCCCATGCGGATTCTAGACAGTAAGGACAAACGCACGCAAGAAATTGCCCAAAATGCTCCTAGTATCTTGGATTATCTCGGTTCCTACTCAGGGCAACATTTTGACAAGGTACAGCAGCTATTAAGCGATTTGGGGATTAAATACCAAATCAACTCTAGATTAGTAAGAGGGTTAGACTACTACACCCATACAGCTTTTGAAATTCAATCTGATGATTTGGGAGCGCAAGCAACAGTATGTGGTGGCGGTCGCTACGATGGCTTGGTGGCTCAATTGGGAGGACAAGATACGCCTGCGGTGGGTTGGGCTATTGGTCTAGAACGCCTAATTTTGCTGCTACAAAAGCTGCAAGAACTCCCACTTCCAGCATTAGATTTCTACGTGGTTTCTAGAGGCGAGGCGGCTGAAGCTCAAGCATTGATACTAGCTCACAAGCTGCGGATAGCTGGATTTAGCGTCGAATTAGATCTCAGTGGTAGTGGCTTCAAAAAACAATTTACCCGTGCAGATCGTAGTGGTGCAGTTGCTTGCTTGATTTTGGGGGATGAAGAGGCAGAAAACCAAACTGTCAAGCTCAAATGGATGGCAACGAAAGAGCAAAGCGCGATCGCTCAAACTGATTTATTAGAAATGAGCGATCGGCTTCGCCAACAGATTAACACTTTCAGAACATCGCCATAAGCTTGGATCTGAAACTTTGACCACTATCTAGACTGCATACAGCACAAAATCCTAGCTAAGGCACACTTCACTATTTTTAACCTAAGATTAACCAATTCTTAGTTAAACTTTTCTTAATCTAACTACTCATAAATGATTAGATCGAGCGTCAAAGCCTAATTAGTTTGCTTTGACCGCTTAGCAGTGGTTGAAATTAAGTAAAAGTCAGTGAGGACACACTTGGTAACTAGAAAGTGGCAAGCAAAGCCGTTAGGAATGTATTTAGTTGAAGCTGGTATTTTAACTTTAAATCAAGTAGAAGCAGCACTTGATGAACAACAAAAATCTGGCAGACGTTTGGGAGAAATTCTAGTAACGCGTGGCTGGGTTGAACAGCAAACTATTGAGTACTTGATGGAAAAGGTAGTTTTGCCAGAGCGAAGAGTAGCTAGAGAAAAACTATCTCATCCGGATGAAATTGAGAGTTACGGTAACTATAACCTTCTCAACTCAATTGAACAAGTTAGTCAAATAGAACCAGGAAAGGATAATTCTTCACTGCTTTTCGATCTACCTTTTCATAAGTTGAAAGTCTGTCTTTCTCCCAAGCGAAGCATCAGTTTTTTGCTAGTACCTGTAGTATGTCTCATTCTTGCCAGCATTGTAGGACAATTCAGCCTATACTACTTGCCTGACTTTCCTTTGAGAGACTCGTTCGTAATACTATTTAATGTTGATGCGGAACTAAATATTCCTGCGGTATTCGCTGGGTTGGTATTACTGATTTGTTCTATTCTTTTGGCAATAATTGCTTATGGCGAGAAACTAGCCAAGCGATCGTATGTCAACCATTGGAGAGCATTGTCAATCATTTTTCTGTTCATGTCTCTAGATGAAGTAATCATGCTGCATGAAAAAACGATTGAGCCGCTACGAGATAAACTTGATACGAGCGGTTTTCTTTACTACGCCTGGGTTATTCCTGGTGCTATTTTTGTCGTTACATTGTTACTAGCGTTTCTGGGATTTTTAACGGCGCTACCAGCAAAGACACGACGACTGATTCTGATTGCTGGAACTGTTTACCTAGGGGGTGCGATTGGTATGGAACTAGTAGGTGGATACTATGCAGAATTAAATTCTCAGTACAACATAACATACGCCATCATAACGACAGTTGAAGAGTTCCTTGAAATGCTAGGCTTACTTATCTTTATCTACGCGCTGCTATCTTATATAAGTTCATTTATGAAAGGTGCGAGCCTGCAAATCAATATTATTGCTGACAGGAAAAAACGTTACAACAACTAGTAGGAGGCGGGTTTATTAAAAACTTCTATTCTGAAAAAATATCTTAATTGAACCCACTCCTACAAAACATTTGTGCAGTTAAATTAAGGCAAGGTTATCGCGGTGAACGACAGTTTCCGCGCCAGCATAACCCAAAATGGCAGATATTTCTTTTGAGTGTCGCCCACGAATCTGATTCAATTCAGCACTGCTGTAGTTAACAATTCCTCTGGCAATTTCCTTACCATTTTTGTCACACAACTGTACTGCCTCTTGAGTATCGAATTCCCCTTCAACAGCAGTAATTCCGGCAGCTAACAAGGATGAGCCTGCTTGACAAATTGCTACAATTGCGCCTTCGTCTAAAAATAGCTTCCCAACAGGAATTAAACCGTAAGCAATCCAACGTTTACGGGCGCTGCTTGGTTGGAGTTGGGGTTCAAATTGAGTCCCTATAGCTTCCCCCTGCAAGATTTTTTCAATGTTGTGGGGGAATCTGCCTTGAGTAATGACTGTACGAACGCCAGCAGCAGTAGCAATGCGGGCGGCAGAAATTTTTGTCATCATACCCCCAGTGCCCCATTGGGAACCTCGATCGCCTGTTTGCACTTGCATTTGGGCTAATTGCTCAATGTGCTTGACCAAAGTAATTGGTTGAGCGTCAGGGAACGAACGCGGATCGGCTGAATAGAGCCGATCTACATCGGTCAACAAAAACAGCCAATCTGCTTCTACTAAACTTGCAACTAAGGCTGAGAGGGTGTCATTGTCGCCAAATTTCAACTCCTCAACTGCTACGGTATCATTTTCATTCACAATCGGAATCACTCCCAGTTCCAGCAGTGCTTCAAATGTGTTGTAAACATTTAAATATCGGCTGCGTTGAACTAGATCGCTGCGGGTAAGGAGAACTTGGGCGATTGGCTGTTGCAGGGTGTTAAATAGATCGTCGTAGACGCGGATTAGCCGTCCCTGACCTACCGCCGCTACGGCTTGTTTGAGTGCAAGATCGCGTGGTCTTTCGCTTAGTCCCAAACGGGCGCAGCCTACTCCCACTGCTCCAGAAGAAACTAAAATCACTCTATTACCCTGCCGACGCAAATCGCACAGTGTTTCCGCCAAAGTAGCAATAGTCGAGAGAGCCAATTGACTCGTTTGCGATCGAGTCAGGCTGGAAGTACCAATTTTGATAACGATCGTTTGCGACATCTACCAAGAGAGCAGAGGGATCTGAGGGAAGAATTATGAATTATGAATTTAGCATTCATCATTTTTCTTTCTAGCCCCTAAATTATAAAACGCCAGCCCACATATATTTGAGGGCTGACGCTTTACGAGTTTATGGATAGAGATTTATAGCGAGGGTCTTTATAAGCGCGACCCCTTTTAACTTTAATCATATTCTCAGATTTATACCATAAGACAGACTTTTTTAATTATTTCTTAATCTTCTATTTTGTAAAGTTATATTAATGTTTATTAATTTTTGCTGATTTAGGGGTGATCGAGGCACCTAGAACTTGAGACAGCAAGACTTCAATACTACGTACTGGATAGGAGCGAACAGCTTCACCAGGATCAACAATTGGTTCAACCAAAATAGTAAACATACCTAAACGATTTCCAGCTAGTACGTCGGTAAATAAGCGATCGCCAACCATTGCTACCTGCTCTACAGGCAAATTCATTGCCTGTACTGCCTGTCTTAATTTACGCCGGGAGGGTTTGACCGCACCCAGGATATAAGGCAGATCCAGAGAACGCGCAATACCGCCAATGCGTGTATCGCTCAGATTATTACTGACTAGCCACAGCTGCTGCACCACAACTCTAGTTTGCTCAACCCAGAGTCGTAGTGCAGCCGAAGCCTCTTTTGATTTCATTGGGACTAGTGTTTCGTCCACATCTAGCACTAGTCCCTCGATCTGGTATTGCTGAATAATATCTGGTGTCAGAGTTAAGATTGAACCTTCCAAAATTAAGTCAGGCTGTAAGAGTTTGTTCCAGGTCATGTTGAGAGGACAAGGGGACAAGGGGACAAGGAGAATGATAAATTCAGCATTGCTGGATTCATCCTTCTTTTCGAGCTGCTTGTTGTTTGCGGATAGCGGCTTGGGCTGCACTATGTTCGGCTAGGGTACGACTGAAAACATGAGTGCCATCGTATCGCGCCACAAAATAGAGGTAAGGAGTTTTTTCTGGATTAAGTGCTGCTTTCAGACTGGCTATCCCAGGACTAGCGATGGGGGTGGGTGGTAATCCAGCATTACGATAGGTGTTGTAAGGAGAAGGTATGTTTACCTGTGCATAAGTTAAGGGTTGATCTTGTGTTTGACGGATGTTGAGTGCGTATTCTACTGTTGGATCGGAACCTAGGGGTAATCCGGTGCGCAGTCTAGACGTGAATACTCCAGCAATTAGCGATCGCTCTTGTGGTACGACTGCTTCTTTTTCTACGATACTAGCAAGAGTTACCCATTGCTTCAGGTCAAGCCGAGTTTGATTCTTGCTTTGTTGATAAATTGGTAGTGCTACCTGCTGAAATTGGTTCAGCATTTGATCCACGACAGCAACAGCGGTAATACGACCGCTATTCACCTTATAAGTATCTGGGTACAAAAATCCTTCCAAATGGGGCAAGTCAGCGGGTAGCCAAGGATACTTATCGCGGCTAATCTGACTGGCTGCTGCTAAGAATTCACTTGCTGGGAAAAACCCAATTTGTTCAAAATAAGCAGCCATCTGCTTTAAAGACCAGCCTTCAGGAATGGTAAAGCTTTGCTGTATAACTTGACCGTGCCAAATTTTCTCGGCAATTTCAGATAGAGGCTCGTTTGGCGATAGTTGATAAGTTCCCGCTTTAAATCCTCCCTTGGGATCTTGCCACTGTAGCCAACGCGCCCACAGACTCCAAGCTGCGGTTGAACGAATCAATCCTGCTGTTTCTAGCTTTTGTCCGATCTGCTGGGTTGCTGTTCCTGGGGGAATGCGGACTTGTAGCTCTGTTGCATTTGCTGTTGCTTGGGGTTGGATCGGACTATTAACCCGACTCCACCAACCCCAACCGGAGACCGCACCTATTCCTAGAGCTAATGGTAGCAGACCGAATATAAACCGCAACTTCAAAACTTTTTGCATTACGTTTATACTACCTGCCGTCAGCTAAATCAATTTGGGATTTTGGAGCCACTCGGTTGGACTCTTTCCCCAAGACACGCCGCCCTTGCGGGTTTCCCGACTTGAAGGAAGTGCCGTCGGCTTGAAGGAAGTGCCGTCGAAGCACCTGCCATCAAGTGGCGTGATTTTGGAGCCAGCGAACAGCGAGGTGGAGGAGTTTGTGTCGAACTGGGGTGATTTTAGATTAACTCTACCCATCTTGGCGCAAGCTTTTTCATAGGGTAGGCATTTGCACAGATGTTGCGCAAATTAACGATTTCAGATTTATTTTGACCACGCTATAAAGGAGCATGAACCGATAAACCCTAATCTAAAATCCCTAGTAGTTTATGCTATTCTTCCAGTTCATCAAACAGCTGTTCTGCTAGTAGGGGCTGTACTTTTTGGAACTCTTCTGGAGATAGTAACTCTGGTTTACCTGAGCTATTCAAGCGGGCAAAGAAGAGTAGGGGGTCAAGAGGTGTATAAATTGAGTACTCTCGATCTTCGTAGTAAAAATTTGCCAGCAATTGTAATTGTTCCGGTTCTAACTGTGCTGTTTCGTCTTCAATCTCCAAGGTGAATAACTCTGTGTCTTCAACTGGGGGTAACTCTCCGGCAACTGTCAAAGCAAAGGCAGTACGCTTGAGGATGAGATTTTGCTCGGCTAAAACAGCTTCGGCGGTGGAAAAGATGCGATCAATCGTCGGATCATCTTCCACTGGGACAGCTTCTTCATCCTCGCCACTACTTTGCCAAGCGAAAATTTCAATTGCCGCGTCAACTGGTAGGAGTAAAAGGTACTCTCGATCCTCCACAAACAGCGTTCGCTCTACGTAACACTCAAGAGAACGTCCTGTTTCGTCCGTTAAAGTAACGGAACCAGATGGGGAATTCTCATTTTCTTCAAAAGATGCAGATGAAAACATAGCCAATTTAGACTGTCAAATTACCTTAAATGTGTCAGCGCAAAAGCATTCTGAAGAATGCAAATTAATCCTCGTCTTGAGGAAAGCTAAGTGTCCTCATCTACTAGGTCGTGCTGTCAGATTGATTTCAGAATATCATGCTGTTGTCAGTAGCCATTAATTTATTGCGCCAAAGCGCTATCTGCTAATTTTGAGCGGCGCTCATCTAGCCATTGTTGCAGAATTATTGCTGCTGCCTTGCGATCAATTAAGCTTTTATGACGGGAAGGCGAAATATTTTCTGCTTGCAGCATTTGTTCGGCTTGAAAGGAAGTTAGTCGCTCATCTACATATACCAAAGGTAGGTTGAGAGCTTTGGCGAATCTTGGCGCTAACTTCTGAACTTGTTTGGCTTGAAAACCAATCGAACCGTCCATAGAATAAGGTAAACCGACTACAAGGATTTGCACCCCGCGCTCTTGCGCTATCCGTTGCAATTGTGCCACGTCTTCGGCAAAAGATCTGCGTTCTATTGTAGTCAGACCAGTGGCAATTAGACCAGTGCGATCGCAGCCTGCTACGCCAATGCGTCTGCGACCGAGATCTAGACCCAAAGCCGAAATTAGTGGTAGCGATCGAGTTGTCTTGGCAGTTTGCAATTGCTCGGATTCAATCACTAGACTTTTCTAATTGAGGTGTCGGTGGTTCTGATGGGGGTAATGCTTCTTTTGAGCATTTATTGACAAACTTCGCGGGTTCTGCCGCAGAAAGGGGTTGTGTAGCCGCCGAATGAGATTTGGGATGAAGTAACGACTTAGGTGAGCCACCTTCTCCGATCCAAGACATACCACCTGGGACAGGTTTACGAGCTGGTTGTAAACCTTGTAACATTTCAGGCCACTGTAGCCCTTCTAGAGCAACCAACTTCGACTCTCGCAGTTTATGCCAGACCGAACGAGACATCATCAGAGTATGTTCGATTCGATCAGCACCGATTTGCTGTAAATACTCTTCCCGTTCTGGTTGGTAATCAGCAGAAGCCAATCGTAAGGATAGAGGCGGAAAATCAGAAGTAATTCGTGCCAACTGAGACAGCAGTTCTGGATACAGCCAAGTGTATGCTGGGTGAACTGTCAAAGTAGCCACATGAGATTGTTTACCTTGGCGATCCAAACGCACTTGAAAGTAGCCAATAGCTGCCTTACGCTGGGGTTCAAACACATAGCCACTCACTACCTCAGTTTTACTCATCCACTGCTTGATGCCTTGTACGAGTCCACCGATCAAGCTAGTTTTGAAATCATCAGCGTTGCGATCGAACACTTGACGCACCAACGGCGGCATCGATGCCGTGTCTAGCTGATAGAGGAGTTGAGCATCAGCATTACTTACAGGTAGTAGATTCGGCAGATCTGGTTCGCCGATTGCTAATTCTTGTAACAATTCTGGTGTAATTTCCCAGTATGTTAACTGAGCTAGGGTTTGAAACCCATTCTGGCGGTAAAGAGCCAAGCCTTGCTTGTCATTAATGTTTACTTCCAACAACCATGTGCGAGCCTCCCCAATTACTTCAAAACAGTGGCGCAAAAGTTGCGAACCAATTCCTTGGGTACGGGCTTGAGCATCAACCAGCACCCGTTCTACTCTCCAAGTACTGCGCGTGCGGTTAAATGGAGATACTTGGATCGAGCCTTGTACTTCGCGATATTGTTCTGCTACGTAGATACAGAAACGGTATTGAAGTGGATTGGGAAAGACGCGGAAAAACTTCAGCAGCCAATACCAGCTTCGCAACCAGTGCAGCTGCTTTTGAGCTTGCGGTATCTCGCCGCGCCAGCTTTCTGGTGCGGAACGTTGAGTTTCATTATTCGCCACCGGATTTTCTGCCTCAAACGACTCAGCACAAAGCCGTTCAATTACTTCTAGATCCCGGTATTGAATTGGTCGGATCGCAATGCTGGAGTTTTGAGGAAGCTCTGAAGTCATGGTTCATCGGGCTACTATTTAGCCTGAGGGAACAAATAAAGGTATCGCTGCCATTATATTAACGGTTTTCTAGTAATTGCCGTTGCCTCTGGCGAGGGATTGCTAGTTGAGAGGCTAGGGACTAGGGACTAGGGGCTAGGGACTCTAAATAAAAAATAAGACCTTGTGGAGATGCGATGATTTTTTCCTCACAAGGTCGAAGAATTTAATTTTGATGTTTGTAAAGAAAAAGCTTTAACTTTGAGCTAAGGAAAATACTTGAGTGGAAGTCTGCTTTAGCTAGATTTTTGGCGAGAAATCATTTTTTCAAAAGTCGCTTGGGTTTGGTGGAGTAACTGTTCGCGGCTATCTACTACTGTTTGAGTGAGGGAGGGAACTAGATTTCGAGCTTGTAGGGCCATATGTAGCTGAAGGTGGGCAACATACTCACTCAAATCTTCCCTGACTGCATCGGTTGGTAGTACTTTAAGTTGCATTGCTACAGTGTTCTCCTTTTTTCAGTCGGCGACGTATGTCCAGAATAGAAATTACCACTCATTGTTTGCTATTGTTACGGGCTGCAATAAACTGTAATCCTTAGTACCACCAAAGGTTGAGAAATGTAACATTTCCAGATTTGTGTACGGACAATAACGATTGTGGTGAATAGGGTGTTGTATTTTCAACTTCATGATTTTGTTTTGTGGAGATCCGCACGGTGATTTCAGAGCGATTATTCAGGCAGTAGAAACCTACTCTCCCAAGGCAGTAGTGTTGCTGGGGGATTTAGACTTGGAGCGATCGCTTCAGGATGAATTGGATGCCATAATAGACAGAACCAAAATTTGGTTTATCCCAGGCAACCATGATGCCGACCAAGACCTCTGGTATGACAACTTGTTCCATTCCAAGCTGGCTCACCGCAACCTACATGGTCGGGTAGTCGAAATTGATGGTAAGCGAGTAGCTGGATTAGGTGGTGTTTTCCGGGCCAAAATTTGGATGCCACCTGCCCCACCAAAATTCCGCACGTCGAAAGATTTATTATCAACTTGTCGCAAAGGAGAACGCTGGCGCGGTGGCATTCCCCGCAAACATCATGCAAGTATATTCTGGCAACATTACAACACTTTGTGCGGCAAGCAGGCTGATATTTTAGTGACGCATGAAGCACCATCTAGCCATCGTTACGGCTTCAAGGAACTGGACACCCTAGCTATGGCAATGGGAGTCAAAACAATATTTCACGGCCATCACCACGAGCATTATAGTAAAACCATTAATGACAGCATCGTCGTTCATGGTGTTGGTGCAGCTGGGGTGGTTGACGAGATGGGAAATATTTTGATTGTAGGAAAGTAGGGAAAATTATGAATGCTGAATGATGAATTATGAATGATGAGCGTGAAATTTAATTCATAATTCATCATTCATAATTCATAATTTCTTCCCGCCTTCGCGCAAACCGATGGCGATCTTACTGTGCTGCTCGATTTGCCCCATGACTTGCTTTGCCCGTTGAATTACCACTGCTGGTAAACCTGCTAAGCGTCCTGCCTCAATACCATAGGACTTATCAGCACCACCTGGTTGAACAGAGTGCAAGAAAATAATTTGGTCAGGTAACTCCTTCACTGTCACCTGATAATTAGCCACATTTGACAACATTGAAGCCAATTCATTTAGTTCGTGATAGTGGGTAGCAAAAATCGTCCTAGCTTGAATCTCCTTTGCCAAATACTCAGCTACCGCCCAAGCGATCGAAAGCCCATCAAAAGTAGCCGTTCCCCTACCAATCTCATCCAACAACACCAAAGATTTGGCAGTAGCGTGATTGAGAATATTAGCCGTTTCATTCATCTCCACCATAAAAGTAGATTGACCAGTTGCCAAGTCATCCACCGCCCCTACACGAGTGAATATGCGATCGCATATTCCCAACCGCGCCTCACGCGCAGGCACAAAACTACCCACCTGCGCCATCAACTGAATCAAACCCACCTGCCTCAAATAACAACTCTTCCCACTAGCATTCGGCCCCGTCAAGATGATTAAATCTGGTCTTTCTTCAATCTTCGCGTCCTTCGCGCCTTTGCGGTTCGTTTCTTCCTCCTTTCCCAACCGCGTCGAATTAGGCACAAAAAACCCAGCAGGCAAAGACTGCTCAACCACAGGATGCCGCCCGTCAACAATAGTAATTTCCCGCCCCTCCACCATCTGGGGACGACAATATCCTTGAAAAACAGCCACCTCCGCAAAGCCACACAACACATCTGCCGCCGCCACAGCACGAGAGACATTGCGAATTACTTCTGCCTGTTCTGCCACTTCTGCCCGTAACTGGGCAAAAATATCATATTCCAACTGGTACAATTCTTTCTCAGCCGTGAGAATCCGCGCTTCCCTTTCCTTCAACTCTGGGGTATAGTAGCGCTCCTCATTCTTCAGCGTTTGCTTGCGGATATAATTATCTGGAACTTGGTCAGCTTTGGCGCGAGAAATACTAATATAGTAACCAAAAGTGTCATTGTGACCGACTTTCAGCGTTGGGATTCCCGTCCTCGCCCTTTCATCGACCTCAAAATTAGCAACCCATTGCAAATCTTCATTTCGCAACTGCCGCCTTTCATCTAGCTGAGGGCTGATGTTTGGACGAATCAAATTCCCTTCTTTGATGTGAATTGGCGGTGACTCGACTAAATTTTCGCGGAGTTTTTGCCCCTGTTGTTCTAAGACTGGTGGTACTTTTTGCAAAGCTCTAAGATAAGGCGACTTCACTTCTTCGACTAACCTTGCCAATTGCGGTAAGCGCAGCAACGAATCTGCTAAAGCTACCAAATCTCTGGCATTTGCCGTTCCAGAACCAGCCCTTCCAGTTAACCTTTCCAAGTCGTAAATTTGGCGTAGCAACTGCCGCAATTCTTGACGCAGAGAACTATTTTCAACCAGTTCTTGAATCGTATCAAGCCTGGCTCGAATTCCTTTAATATCTAGTAGGGGTTGCAAGAACCACCGCCGCAAAGCCCTACCACCCATTGCGGTACTGGTTTTGTCCACTGCCCATAAGAGAGAACCGTGAAAAGTATTATCTCTGACTGTTTGGGCGATCTCCAAATTCCGCCGGGTTTGGTAGTCAACAATCAGGTAATCTGCGATCGCATAGGTACGCAGCGATTGGAGAGCAACAGGATTTTCTTTTTGGGTATCTTCTAAATATTCCAGTAAGCCACCTGCTGCACGCACTGCCAGGGGTAAGTCTTCACACCCAAATCCTTCAAGCGATCGCACTTTAAACTTTTGCAACAATCTTTGTCTTGCTTCTGACGAGCTGAAGGGAATTTGCGATCGCAACGCATAACAAAATGATGGTGGCAAACATTCCGGTAAATGTTCTGATTTTTCACCCGGACGCAGCAGCGCCCTTAAATCTGGCGCATTGGTAGGAACCAACACCTCTGAAGGCTGCAAACGCATTAATTCTTGTGTTAAATGCTCTAAATTACTCGCTTGTGTGGTAAGGTATTCACCTGTAGAAATATCTGCATAAGCTAAACCCCAGTGATTCCCAGCAATTACCACTGCTGCAAGATAGTTATTGCGACTTGCCTTAAGCATTCCCTCTTCTAACAAAGTACCAGGGGTAAGGATGCGCGTTACCTCTCGCCGCACCAACCCTACAGCCTCTGAGGCATCTTCGACTTGATCGCAAATCACCACTGCATAGCCTTTCTCCACTAACTGCGTGGTGTAGCGTTCCCAAGCATGGTGTGGCACACCTGTCATTGATACCCTACCAACTTCGCCACCATGCTTGCTGGTGAGGACAAGTTCCAGTTCCCTGGCTACAGTTACAGCATCTTCAAAAAAAGTTTCAAAGAAATCTCCCACTCGATACAGCAGTAGAGCATGAGGATAGTTATCCTTCATCTGGACATAGTGCTGGTACATCTTACTGAGTTTGCTGCGATCTACCAGTCGAGTGTCAGAATGAGGCTGCTGCGGTTGATTAGGTTCTTCTGGAGTAGATGCAGAGGAGGAAACTTTCATGGACAGTCAGTAGTACGCTTGTGTCTTTAATGACTTTACCGCAGGTAGCTGATTGATGTTAGTAGAATGTGGGCATTTTAGATTTTTAATTTTTGATTTTGACTATTGGTGAGTAATTTCCTGAAACTCCTGCAAAAATCGACGAAATAGGGGATGATTTGACGAATCATACCGATGGCGATCGATAGCTGATAATGGTTTTAATTCCATCATGGTGGCAGCTAAGAAAGCACCATCAAAATCTTCTAGTTCTTCTGGTAAAACATCGCGTTCAATTACCTCAATTCCCACACTAGAGGCAATATCCAGCAGTGTAGAACGGGTGATGCCAGGAAAAATATTCTCTGTTAGTGCAGGTGTAATAACTGTATCTTTTT
>DATNQH010000100.1:0-5588 GCA_036704105.1 Leptolyngbyaceae cyanobacterium
AATTGCAGTTGATACCTTAGATCGAGATGTAGACCCAGTGGGAGCCTGTATTGGCGCGCGGGGATCGCGGATTCAAGTAGTGGTTAACGAATTGCGGGGTGAAAAAATTGACGTGATTCGCTGGTCTCCCGATCCAGCTACCTACATCGCCAATGCCCTTAGTCCAGCTAGAGTCGATGAAGTGCGCTTGATGGAGCCAGAAACACGGCAAACTCACGTACTGGTAGCCGAAGATCAACTAAGTCTGGCAATTGGTAAAGAAGGGCAAAATGTCCGTTTAGCCGCGCGATTGACTGGTTGGAAAATCGATATCAAAGACAGAGCCAAGTACGACTATGAAGGCGAAACAACTAAGTTTGCCGCTATAGCAGCTCAACATCAAGCTCTAGCAGCTGAAGCTGAGAAAGTAGATGAATACGAGCAAGTAGATGAGTACGAGGAAGTAGAAGAAATAGACGAAGCTCAAACACAGGCAGAACAAATTGAAGCTGCCCAGAATAAGCTTCAAACTACATTGAAATATATTCAGGAGTTCCCATCCAACCTTGAAGCAGCTTTAAAGAATCTTATTGAAGAAAATACTGAAGCAGCAGATAACTTCAGGGGATTAATGATTGAGAGTTCTTTAAGCGCGTTAAGGCAGTTGCTAGAACGTTTGTCCGAGATGTCGCAGGCTTTTAGTACGGATGTCACTATCTCCAAACTCTCTAGTGGATTGGAATCGGGAGGTGTTACAGTCGAATCGCTCCTACCTCTTCTAACATAAGAGTGTGAGCAAGACTTGCCGCTTTGGGATGCAGTTGATATTCAGTAGAGCAAATTACACTAAGAGAGATTTTGGTAGCAGTGGAGCGCTCTTGGGCGATCGCCTCCTACTGACGGCTTGCTAACCCTGACATATGGAGGTGGATGAAACCTAATTACAGACGCTGTATTAGTTGCAATCGGATAGGTTTGAAATCAGAGTTTTGGCGAATTGTCCGCGTTAACTGCTCCGGGCAGTTACAATTAGATCGGGGCATGGGGCGTTCTGCCTATATTTGTCCCCAACCTAGTTGTTTGCAACTAGCCCAAAAAAAAAATCGCCTTGGGCGATCGCTGCGGGTAAAAGCGATCCCAGAGGAAATGTATCAAACCTTATGGCAGCGCTTACCTGCAAATCAACCCAAAGCGTGAAACAGCAAATTAAAACAGTACTATTATCTCAGTGCCTCCAACTAACCAGAGCGCTTAAAAACCAAGAAAATATCAGGTAGTTTGGCATTCTGGCAACTATAAAAGCCATTGGCACATGATAATAACTGCTGCAATCGCGCGTTAGTGCCAAAATAGTATATAGGGTATATAGATAAAAAGTGCCCAGATAACCAAAGCTGATTAAAGTAATTTTTTGTAGGTTGGTGCAAGATTAAGAAAAACCAGAGCCACGCAAGCTTTTCTAGTAACGAAGCGCGATCAAGCAATGATCGGCGCATCAATGATTGAGTTAAAACATCTCTCTCGATAAAATTGGAGGTAAGACAGCAATTGTAGCCCTAACTAATAAAACAGAACTCGGAGGATGGAGATGTTGTAAATCGGGCAACCATCCAGTTATTGCTGGTAGGTAAAGGGGAAGAGTGGATGAACAACGGCAAAGTAAGAATTTACGATCTATCGAAGGAATTGAATTTGGATAACAAAGAGCTTTTAGCCATCTGCGATCAGCTCAACATTGCAGTGAAAAGCCATAGTAGCACTATCACCGAAGATGAGGCAGAACGAATTCGCACAGCAGCAGAAAAACAAGTTACTACCATGCCTGCCTCTAGTAAAGAATCAAGTGCCAACAACAATAAACCAAACTCACAACAAGTGACCAATAAAGCGAAACCAAGACCGATGGTGCCGCCAAAGCCGCAAATCGTGCAAATTAAACATAACAGCCAGATATCAGAGCGCTCAAATCCCAATCCCTCAGCTGCACCATCTGCGCCAGTTCGTCCTGTAGCTGCTACACCTCCGGCGCGGACGACAGAGCAAAATCAATCAGCGGTCTCTCCTACTCCAACAGAAACAAACGTAGCTTCACGAACAACTGAAGCGACAGCAGTTACTAATAATGGTAGTCGGACAAACGAAACACCAGTTTTTTCAGAGCGGTCTAATTCGTCAGAACGCCCGCGACTATCAGTTCCGCCAAGTAGACCTGCTGCGCCATCGGCACAAACAAACAGCGGCAATCGACCATCATCTCGCCCAATTCTCAAGCGCGAACAACCAGACCGCCCCACCACTCAGGTTCCGGAAACAGCAGCGGCTAGAGTGGAAGTTCCTGCAGGTAAAGTGGAAAAACCTGCTCGTCGTCCGGCTGCTGGTCAAAGTGCGGATTCTGGCGCTCCCAGACCCAAATCTGTACTAGAACTACACAGACCCAAACCAGCTAGGCCAAACGAACCAGTCACGGCTATTCCTCCAGAAAGGCCAAAAGATGACAGGCAACAGCCAGACTTGGAGGAAGAATTAGATACTGGGGCAGAAATATCAGACACAAAACCAATCCTCAAACGCCCATCACTGCCTCGTCCGGTTAGTAGTAAGGGCGGGAAAAAATGGCAGGAGGAAGAAATTGATGAAGGACAAGACTCTGTTGCTAAAGGCAAGTTAGGCGTTAAGGCAAAACGCCTGAAGCCGATGATCGATCTAGAAGACGAAGATTTGGATGATGATGAGCTAAATAAATATGCTACCGTCCAAGTCAGCTTGTCTGTAGCTCGTCCGCCTAAACAAAAGGCAACTGTAGCTCGTCCAGGGCAGCCTCTACCAACCGCGCCGGGAATTGCGATTAGAAGTAGAAAGATTAGCAGTTCCAGAGAAAACAACCGACGGCGCGAACCGGAACAGAAGCAAGAACGCCCAGAAAAGATAATAGTGACAGGCAACATGACTGTCCAAGAACTAGCGGAAGCCTTGGTTGCTCAGGATACAGAAATTATCAGAATTCTGTTCCTCAAAGGCATGGCGGTGAGTATCACCCAAAACTTAGATATTCCCACAATTACCTTAGTAGCCAAAGAGTTGGAAGTCGAAGTCGAAACTGCTGAAAAAGAAGCAGAAGCCAAGAAAGTCACAGAAATGCTGGATGCAGCAGATCTGGAAAATCTCCAGCCACGTCCCCCAGTAGTGACAATCATGGGGCACGTAGATCACGGCAAAACCACACTACTCGACTCAATTCGCAAAACCAAAGTAGCAGCAGGGGAAGCAGGAGGTATTACCCAGCACATTGGTGCTTACCACGTGGATGTCGAACACGAAGGACAAATCCAACAAGTGGTATTCCTCGATACACCAGGACACGAAGCCTTCACAGCCATGCGGGCGCGAGGTGCTAGGGTTACAGACATAGCAATACTCGTAGTTGCAGCAGACGATGGCGTCCGGCCCCAAACCATCGAAGCGATTAGCCACGCTCAAGCAGCAGAAGTGCCAATTGTGGTAGCAATCAACAAAATAGACAAAGAAGGCGCTCAACCAGACCGGGTGAAACAAGAACTGACTCAGTATGGTTTGACAGCAGAAGAATGGGGTGGAGACACGATTGTGGTTCCAGTCAGCGCCATTAAAGGTGAAAACCTCGATTCTCTGCTGGAAATGCTTCTGTTAGTAGCAGAAGTAGAAGACCTGTATGCCAACCCAAATCGTTCTGCCAAAGGTACGGTAATTGAAGCCCATCTAGACAAAGCAAAAGGACCCGTTGCCACTTTGTTGATTCAGAATGGCACGCTGAGAGTAGGCGATTCACTCGTGGCAGGATCGGCTCTTGGTAAAGTCAGGGCAATGGTAGACGATCGCGGACACCGTGTCGAAGCCGCTAGCCCCTCCTTTGCCGTAGAAGTCCTGGGATTGAGTGATGTACCAGCAGCTGGGGATGAGTTCGAGGTCTATCCAAACGAAAGAGAAGCTCGTGCGATCGCCAGCGACAGAGCCGACAAACAACGGCAGTCACGTTTATTGCAGGGACGAGCTACTCTCACCACCTTGTCAGCTCAAGCCTCAGAAGGCGAGTTGAAAGAACTCAACTTGATCCTCAAGGCAGACGTACAAGGATCGCTAGAAGCGATCATTGGCGCGCTCAAACAACTGCCACAAAACGAAGTACAAATTCGGATGCTGTTAGCAGCACCAGGGGAAGTTACCGAGACAGATATCGATCTTGCCGCAGCTAGTAACGCTGTAATTGTCGGGTTTAACACTACCCTGGCAAGTGGTGCTAGACAAGCAGCCGATGAAGCGGGTGTTGATGTGCGCGAATACGACATCATCTATAAACTGCTCGAAGACATCCAAGGCGCGCTAGAAGGACTTCTGGAGCCAGAATTGGTAGAAGAACCACTAGGTCAGGTAGAAGTGCGTCAAGTCTTCCCCATCGGTCGGGGCAAAATTGCTGGTTGCTACGTTCTGTCTGGCAAGTTAGTGCGTAATTGTAAAGCACGAGTTAAACGCAACGGTAAGACGATTTACGAAGGCACTCTAGATTCGCTCAAACGGATGAAAGAAGATGCACGTGAAGTCAACGCCGGGTATGAGTGCGGTATCGGCATGGATAGATTCAATGACTGGATCGAAGGCGACATCATTGAAGCCTATCAGATGGTAACAAAACGCCGTACTCTCTCAGCCACTAAGTAGGAAACCTTTGAGGACAAGGGGACAAGGACAGCCTTCCCTTGTCTCCCCTCACTTCCTCCCCATGTGTTCCCTTATGCGCTCATTTCGATCTGAACCTATTCTCTGGATTCATTTAGCTGGGTTGGCAACACTGCCAATTTTTTTGGAAATCTGCTGGCTAGGCTTGGCAGTAGGACAAGGAGTGTTGCCAGTGTGGCTAGAATTTATTCTTATTGCCGCCATTGGCGTTGTACCAGTACTTTGGGTACAACTGCAACGACCTTTTTCTATCTTCGCAGTTGTTGGAATAGCTCAAAAGCCAGAACAACTCGACGAGCAGCAAAGAAAAATTCTCAGCTTAATTAATACTGGGGCAAATCGGCTACTAGCGGTTCTGGTAGCTATATTGTTAATTGGAGTATTATGGCAACTGTACCAATTTGCCCCAGTCGCAGCCACTGTAGTCCCGTTTCCAACTTCGTGGCGCTGGGTTGGGTTAGTCATAGCAGCCTTAGCTTTTTTAGCTAGCAATTTGTTCTTACAAATTCCCGTCAGTGTGGCAAAAGTTTTCGTTACCAGTGAAACAAAATTTGCTGCTACAAAAGCTTATCCTTTAGAAAGAGTACCATTAGATTTTACTATTGTAGGATTGCAGGTAAATCAAATCCTGCCCCAACTCAACTAATACGGTTAAATCTGAGGAATGAGGAAATATGGCTCATCCAGCTAGTGACATTCGCCAATCTGAAGATAGCCAAATTTGGAACGAGCTTAAATGCGCGATCGCTTCCAGTTCCGGTTTCCAACGCTGGCGGCTAGAGCAAATTTCACAAACGCAAATCCAAAATTTAAGCCTCGACCACCAGGTAAGCTATTATTTACGCGAAACTTTGGAAACATTGGCTTACTAAAACATTTTGAGATGTAGGGGCGGCTGT
>DATNQH010000101.1:0-3523 GCA_036704105.1 Leptolyngbyaceae cyanobacterium
TCTGATTGTAAGCTTAAAATCATAATCAAATGAAAATTAGTCAAAAATTAATTTTAGGGTTTATTGGCACTTATTTATCATTAGGATTTGTTGGCTATAATAGCCAAATGAAAAGTTTTGAAATCAAAAATTCTGCTTTAATAGTAAGTAAAAGTATTAAAACAGAAGTTGAGGGAGCTTCAGATATGTTGCTTGCTTTGCAAGCAAACCAAATAGCTATGCATGAGCTATTAGAAATACAATATTTAACCAATGCAAGCGAAAGGAAAACAGTAAAATCCAAAACAGTTAATAAAAAAATAGAAGAACTTCAATACACTTTTACTCAATTTGAAAATAGTTATTTGTTGTCAGAAAAAGCTAATAAAACTGAAATTAGAATATACAAAAATATTAAAGATACCCAATTACAACAAGAATGGCAGGAAGAATTAGAATCATTAAACCAATTAAAACAAAACTTTTTAGTTTATAAAAATAATACTTATAAGCTTATAAATGCTTATAAACATAACGATATTAAAGCTACAATATTATTAAAAATAGCTATAAATAACCAGTACGAGACAGAGTTGCTTCCGTTACTTACTGAATACAGCAATGGAAGGAATAAGGAACTTGTTAGCCAGTCTAATAAAGTAATAGAAATTGTAGATACTGCCGAGCGGCAAATAAGGATTTTAACTGTATTTACTTTAATGACTGCTGTTATATCGTGTCTTTGGATCTCTCGCTCTATTTTAAAACCAATTAATCAACTCAAACAAGCGGCAGAAAAAATAGGGAAAGGAAATTTAGATACAAGAGCGGATGTTAACTCAAAAGATGAATTAGAGAAATTTGCTAATGTTTTCAATCAAATGATGGATGATTTGACTGCGACGACTGTAACTAAATATTATGTCGAGCAAATCATCAATTCAATGGCAGATACTTTGATAGTAATTAATCCTGATGCTACTATCATTAGCATTAATCAAGCAGCAATAGAATTTTTAGGATATACAGAAAACGAGCTAATAGGTCAATCATTTAATCAAATTGTTGATACAGATTTTTGTCGTATAGTAGAACTGGCTACCTTAAAAGAAAAAAATGCGTTAGCAAACTTTAACCGAGCTATCGCTAATACTGAAATAACTTATTTAACAAAAGACGGCAGAAAAATACCTGTGTCTTTTTCAGCTTCAGTTATGCAAGATAGTCAACGACAGATTCAGGGAATTGTTTGTGTTGCCTATGATATTACTCAGCGCAAAGAAGCAGAGAAATTAAATAGCCTACTAGTTACGGCTGTGAATTACGCAGCTGATGCGATCGAGATTACTGACGCCCAAGCAAGATTTGAATACGTCAACCCAGCTTTTGAAAAAATTACAGGTTATAAATGTTCAGAAATAATAGGCAAAACTCCTGCTAACTTGCTGCGGAGTGGAAAACATGATGATGTCTTTTATCAAGAGATGTCAAAGAAGCTAGCAAGCGGTAAAGTTTGGAGTGGAAGTTATATTGGAAAACGCAAGAATGGAACAATTTACTATCAAGAAGTGACTATCTCTCCTGTCAGGAATGTAGCAGGTGCAGTTACTCATCATGTTGCTGTGAAGCGAGATATTACTGATCGCAAACAAGTAGAAGAAGCACTGCGGGAGAGTCAAGCAAATCTATCGGCGCTAATTGAAAATACTGAGAATGCAGTATGGTCAATTGATAGTGAATATAAAGTTGTTACCCTTAATTCAAATTTTAAGCAGCAATTCTTATTAGCCTATGGAATTGAATTAAAAATAGGCATGAATATTGTGCAATGTTTATCAGCGGATATTCGTGCTGTTTGGGTGGAATGTTACAACCATGCGCTAGGAGGAAAACGCTTTTGCTTTGAACAGCATTATGAATTTGCCAGTAGATCTATAGATATTGAGTTTTGTTTCAACCCAATTTTTACAGAAGACAGTAAGGTAATAGGCGTATCAGCTTTTGGTAGAAATATTACCGAGCATAAACGAGCGCAAGAACGACTAAAAAAAATCAACGAATGTTTTTTAAGTTTCGGCACCGTTCCAGTAGAAAACATTAATCGGTTGACTGCTTTATGTGGAGAACTTTTAGGCGCAACTTGTGCCTTATATAATCGCCTTGATGAAGGGATACTATCTTCGGTGGGACAATGGCAAACCCCTATAGGATATAACTCTGTTGGCAAACCAGAAGGGCGTATTTGCTATGACGTTATTGAACAAGCAAGCGACGAAATCTTAGTTGTGCATGACTTGCCCAATACGAAGTATGCTCAGACTGACCCAAATGTCATTGTTTACAATTTACAAACATATATTGGCAAGGCTATTAGATATAGGGAAAGAATTATCGGTGCAGTGTGCGTCGTATATCAGACAAACTATATTCCCATTGAAGACGATCGCAAAGTAATAAGTATCATTGCAGCAGCAATTGGAGTAGAGGAAGAACGCAGAGCTACGCAAGAATCATTGCGTGAAAGTGAGGAACGATATGCGCTGGCTGCTCGTGCTGCTAACGACGGTTTGTGGGACTGGAACTTAAAAACTAATAAAGTCTATTTTTCCCCGCGCTCAAAAGGTCTCCTTGGCTGTCTGGAAAAAGAAATTGGTGATGATTGGGAGGAATTTTTCCAGTGGGTGCATCCTCAAGATATTAAGCTGCTCAAAAGTGCGATCGCTGCCCATTTGTCAGGATCTACTCACCTTGAAAGCGAATACCGCGTGTTGCACAGGGATGGAAAATATCGCTGGATTCTCTGTCACGGACTCGCAGTGCGAGACGCAAACGGCAAGCCATATCGTATGGCTGGCTCTCTCACCGATATCACACAGCGCAAGCAAACAGAAGCAGAATTACTACATCAAGCCTTTCACGATGCACTCACAGGATTGCCAAATCGCCTCTTATTCCTAGAGCGGTTAGAATGTGCGATCGCTCGTGCTAAACGAGTTGAAAATTATCTATTTGCTGTGTTATTCCTCGATTTAGACCGTTTCAAGGTAGTCAATGACAGCCTGGGGCATAATCTGGGAGATCAGCTACTTGTGGCGATCGCACAGCGGCTACAAGCGTGTTTACGTCCAGGCGATATTGTTTCACGCCTTGGCGGCGACGAATTTACCATTCTGTTGGATGCGATCAAAGATGTCAGTGATGCTACCCAGATAGCCGATCGCATCCAAGAGCATCTGTCAATGCCATTTCAACTGAAGGGACACGAAGTTTGCACCGCCGCTAGCATTGGCATCGCTATCGGTAACAGTAGTTACGAGTGTCCGGAAGATCTACTTAGGGATGCTGATACGACAATGTATCGCGCTAAAGCATTAGGCAAAGCACGATTTGAAATGTTTGACCCCACCCTGCATAATCAAGCTATGGCACGATTGCAGTTAGAAATTGACCTGCGGCGGGCGCTGGAACAGCAAGAAATACAAGTATACTACCAGCCGATAATATCACTCAATAACGGCAAAATTGCTGGTTTCGAGGCTTTAGC
>DATNQH010000102.1:0-2074 GCA_036704105.1 Leptolyngbyaceae cyanobacterium
AATATAAAAAATTATAGTAAGTAATAGACATATGTCAGAAGGCATAATTATGATTAATATAACTTCATAAATTAAGTAGCACTTTTATCTATAGCTTCAAAAACATTAAAGATTAAAAGTCTAACTAAAGAGTGATAGAAATAGGATTATTTTTGGTTTTCACTTATAAATAGAACCTACTGCCGCCTGATAAATATAACCACTAGTCTCAACAATAAAAGCTGAATAACAGTACAATTACCTATTTGTTTGAAAATAGTGGTTAGCAATAAAGTCAGGTTTAGCTGAACAATTACTTATTTGAATTTAAGTATGTTTGGTAAATCCTTCTTGGCGGATATAGGGACGATCGCAAATGACAAACTGACCTTTAACTAAAACGTTTTTTTCGACAAAATATAGCCATGTCCACCACGACTCGTCGTAAAACCAACAACTTATATGTCATCTTGATTGCTGGTGCTGCTGCCCTCGGTGGCTTTTTGTTCGGTTTTGATACTGCGGTAATCAACGGTGCGATCGCAGCTCTCTCCAAAGCTTTTAACGCTAACAGTGTAGAAACTGGTCTTGCAGTATCGCTGGCATTGCTGGGGTCTGCGGTCGGAGCCTTCTATGCCGGGAAAATCGCCGACCGTTATGGTCGAGTCAAGGCTATGGTGGTAGCTTCGGTCTTGTTTACCATCAGTGCCATTGGCTCCGGGCTTCCCTTGACGATCTGGGATTTTACCTTTTGGCGCGTATTGGGTGGGCTTGCAGTCGGTGCTGCAAGCGTCATTGCCCCTGCTTACATTGCCGAGTGTTCTCCTGCCCATTTACGGGGAAGGCTAGGATCTCTCCAGCAACTAGCGATTGTAGTAGGGATTTTCATTGCACTGCTATGCGACTACTTTATTGCTGTATCAGCAGGTTCGGCTGAGGCACCATTTTTGTTTGGGATTGCGGCTTGGCGGTGGATGTTTTGGACAGAAATTCCTCCTGCCGTAGTCTACGGGATGTCAGCTTTAATGATTCCCGAATCTCCTCGATATTTAGTTGCTCAAAAACGGGAGGCAGAAGCTGCTAACGTTCTTGCCAAGATTTTGGGCGGTGACGTGCAAGCAAAAGTCCAAGAGATTCGGCAAACAGTGCTTCAAGAGCGCCAGCCTAGGTTTTCTGATCTCTTAACCAGAAGTGGTGGACTCCTCCCTATTGTTTGGTTAGGAATTGGCTTGTCTATATTCCAGCAATTCGTTGGTATTAATGTAATCTTCTACTACAGCAGCATTTTGTGGCGGGCAGTTGGGTTCTCAGAACAAGATTCCCTCTGGATTACTGTCATTACTGGAGCAGTAAATATTATCACGACGCTGATCGCGATCGCTTTTGTGGATAAGTTTGGTCGCAAGCCTCTGCTGTTGTTAGGATCGCTCGGCATGACTGTCACTTTAGGAACGTTGGCTTCTATTTTCGCCAGCGCGCCGCTGGATGCTGCTGGCAACCCTGCACTGAGCGGTTCTGCTGGCATTACTGCTTTGGTAGCAGCCAACCTCTACGTGTTTTGCTTCGGTTTCTCCTGGGGGCCAGTGGTATGGGTAATGTTGGGAGAAATGTTTAATAATAAGATTCGAGCTGCTGCACTTGCAATCGCTGCTGCGGTGCAATGGGTGGCGAATTTTATCGTGTCCACCTCATTTCCTCCCCTACTTCAATATTTCGGCTTAGGTGCTGCCTACGGTCTTTATACAATTGCTGCGGCGATCTCATTCTTTTTTGTCCTCTTGTTACTCAAGGAAACCAAAGGAATTGAACTAGAAGATATGTAGCTAGTATTCTTAATATATGGTGAGACCCAGACAGCAATTGACTGTATTATTCTCTTGTTCGTTATCTCCCTGGCAATTTTAGTACTTGTAAAGCTCAACTAGTGCTGCTGTTAGTGGGGTTAAGCCGTACATAGATGAAATAATACTGCTTTCTGGGTCTCAAAAGGCTTGATCCCGCATTTCTCACAAACTGACTAAAATTACTTGTTTGGGTCTTTCGCAAAGAAGTTTTTTCCTCATTTGAAAAACTAAAGATTTTTCAGAGTAAAGTA
>DATNQH010000103.1:0-6376 GCA_036704105.1 Leptolyngbyaceae cyanobacterium
CGGGACTATTGCTATTGAAAACTGGCACTGCGTCCAATCTACCAGGTAAAGGACGCACTACTTGAGGTTGTACCACTTCTTGAGGTGGCAAAGTAGGAGTGACTTGAGCAATAGTTAGAATTGGCAACAAATGCAGCATAAAGGGGAAAATTTTAAGATTGGCGATCGCCAACCCCATACAATTGGCTCGTAATACCTTAACTCTCAAAAGAAGGATTAACAACACAATCTCTGGCAATACACCACAGGACATACGCAATGGCTCAATATTTACGGGCTTACAATATCACTGCCGTGCTTTGACCTGGATTCATGCTAACGGAACTAATATGGCAATCCTATTTGAGTCATGAAATACTCGTCGTGATAGTCATTAGTCATTAGTCATTTGTCCAAGCCTTTTTTATACAAATGACTAGTGACATAGACGCGCTAGCCATTGCCGCAGGCTAGGACACTCGTACAACCAATAGAAAGATTTACGAATCATTTAGAGTTGCTATATTAGCTCATTTCAACACAAACCAGCAGAATAACCATAGTCTTGTGCTTTGGGGAAAACAAAATTACCGAAGTATATAGGACGAGTAGTAGCTAGATCCAAATGTGATGCAAAAGTTGGGGAGCGTTCTGATAGTAGAGATCTGGCTTACCGAGTAGGCTTTGCCAATATTAATGCCTGACAGCCTCAACCGTTTAGGATTGATGGCTAATCCTCTGAAGAATTAACCCAAAATCTTCTACGATAGCAGCCAAATTGTTTTCATTCAGTATTGGTACATGAACAAAAATACAACTAATATTGAGTTTTTGCTCAAAAATATAATTTAAGACTGAATAATAAAGAGCTTCACATACAAATTTGCCAGCATCGTGACTAATATTAACTCTATCTACACCATCTACTAATTTTTCTAGAGCAACATTTGTTCTCATTACTATGTTTCCTCTAGTAGCATTAGATTCTATGCTTAACTGATGACGACTTTCTGCCATACCACAACAAATAATAATATCGGGAGCAATTTCATTAATTTTGGTAATTACAGCTTGGCTAGCAATTTCAATATCCACAGGCAGCCATCTGATAAAATTGAGAGAAAAAGATATATAGTTAAGTTTAGATATTTCATCTAATAAATCATTGGAAGAATTAGATAGTTGATGCGGTAGCCAAGTGGTGAATGAAGTTAAAAGTATCTTTTTCACTAGACAAAAATATTAATTATTAACTTAAAATAGAAACAGCATTAAAATTATTATGCGGGGAGCGAGTAAATGTCAGCGATCGCAGTTTTAGACTACGATATGGGGAATTTGCACTCAGTCTGTAAAGGACTAGAGAACGCTGGGGCAACTCCCAAGATTACAGATTCTCCAATGGAATTGCTACAAGCTGATGCAATAGTACTACCTGGAGTAGGTGCTTTCGATCCAGCAGTACAACATTTGCGATCGCGTGGTTTAGAGTCGCCAATTAAAAAAGCGATCGCTCAAGGCATACCCTTCTTAGGCATATGTCTAGGTCTGCAAATTTTATTCGATGCGAGTGAAGAAGGGAAGGAACCAGGACTAGGGATTATACCAGGGACGGTGCGTAGATTCAAGTACGAACCTGGAATTACTATTCCTCATATGGGTTGGAACCAACTAGAAATTACTCAGCCAGAATGTGCGTTATGGCAACAGTTACCGTCTCCAGCTTGGGCTTACTTTGTCCACTCCTACTATGTCGATCCAGTTAATCCTCAAGTTAGTGCAGCAACTGTAACTCACGGTAGCCAAACTGTAACAGCTGCGATCGCTCACAATAACCTGATGGCTGTCCAGTTTCACCCAGAAAAGTCATCCACAACAGGATTGCAAATCTTATCAAATTTCGTCACTCAGGTACGGGCAAAGGTTCCCGCCTGATCAGGTATTCAGCAGCCAGAAGCTAAGAGTCAGGATAATATCTCTTTCCTTGCTTCTGTTTTTCCTAAAATCTTGCACTTAAAAGCGAAATCCCTCCTGACTCCAGCAATTCAGCAATTCTGACTCCTTTAATATGAGTTTAAGAATTTATGGCAACCGCCAGCTAAAAACCTTACCAGGTAGAGAAACTCGGCCGACAAGTGCAAGGGTACGCGAAGCAGTATTTAACATTTGGCAAGGAGATATTTCTGATTGTCACTGGCTCGATGTATGTGCTGGTACTGGTTCAATGGGTGCAGAGGCTTTATGCAGAGGAGCCAGTTACGTAGTAGGCATTGAACAATCGAGCCGTGCTTGCGCTATTATCCAACACAACTTAAGGCAAGTGGCTCAAACCGAACAGAAGTTTCAAGTTATTAAAGGAGATGTAGTACAGCGATTAAAAACTTTGGCAGGACAACAATTTGATCGCATATACTTCGATCCGCCCTATGCTAGCAATCTATACCAACCTGTGTTAGAAGCGATCGCTCACTATCAGCTACTACATCCCGATGGAGAACTAGCAGTAGAACACAATCCTGAATTTTGGCAGCCTCAGCCACTTGCTAGCTTAGAAGTTAGTCGCCAAAAAATTTATGGCAGCACAGCCTTAACCTTTTACAGAGTAATAAGTAATGAGGACTGAGGATTGAGTTTTTAATATGAGAGCTTACCTTCACTCCTCAGTCCTGATCACTTTTACCTCAGCACCTCAAAGCCCCAACTGCTTTCCGCGCTTGTACTGCTGATAAGCAGCAAAAAACAGTCCAGACAATGTGATAAAAATTAAGCCAAGCACGATGCCATCAAGCAGCGGTTCAATCACTTTGAATCTCCTTTAAGTCAATTGAGATTAATTATAGTCGGTTAACTTTTCTTTCCTGTCTCTCATTTTACCGCTGTTCAGTCTGGAAAAAGAAAGTGTGTGCAGAATTATTTTGCTTTCCACAGCAAATGAATCATAGATAGGTTCTAGGCCAGTCCAAACAGTTAACCCTGCTTGCCTAGTACATCAAGAACTTTTAAGCTATGTGTAAGAGATCAAATATTTTTGTCAATTGCGACTTAAAGTGAAACCTTTTGGATAACCAGCGCCTCCACACTGAAAAAATCATGCCGCAGATCGCTTTAATTGGTATAGCGGTTCTGCTGGCGATCGCCACTGTCATTTTTAGCATTCATCTGCTGCGACCATCCGATCCGTATATCACGAGTGTTCTATCTTTGAGAGGCAACGCAGATCAAGGTCATGCTATCTTTCAAATGAATTGTGCCGTTTGTCATGGCTTTGAGGCAGATGGCAATGTCGGCCCCAGCCTGCAAGGTGTCTCAAAGCGGAAATCCCGCTATGGTCTAATTCATCAGGTTATCAGTGGTGAAACGCCTCCGATGCCACAGTTCCAGCCTAGTCTTGAAGAAATGGCAGATCTCCTCAGCTATTTAGAAACCCTTTAGAATGATGAATGATTAATTATGAAATACAACATTCATCATTATTTCGATTGAATTTCGGCGTTTAAAGTTTTATTAATCCGAGCTTGTGTCTCTTCTAAATGTGCCTTGGTGTATTCGTCCAGCTTTCTAGAGCGAGATAGTGTTTTGTTGAGCCGATCCCGAAGTAGGCGTAAATTGTACCAAGCGAGAGTACGGGCATCTTCTGGCACATCTACGGTTCGCAACACCATCTTTGTCGTCAGTTCTAGGTGTTCTCGTTGTAAAGCTCGTCGCAGACTAGAAATCTTCATTGGCTCTTTGTCCGGTTCCACTACCTCTGTCCAGATGTCTTGTTGCAGGGTAGAAAAGAGTTCTGGTAAGGTCAGAGCTTGTCCTTGCTGGCTTTTGAGTTCAATGTCTCGCAAGCGGCTGAGGCGATCGCCAGACAGCAGATCTTTCAACACTAAACTCTGTAGGGCATAAATACTATCGTGAATCGGATAATCGAGACGACCCATCATCGCGCGATCGCCCCAATGCATCCAACGCGATGGCGCTAACTTATTTAACAGCGATGGCGGGAAGTTGAAAGCATTCGCCGCAAAGACATACTTTTGTAATGTTGCCAAAGCTTGGCGCTGTTTTTCTAAAGGTACTGGTGCAAAAGGCAGCCTTCCGTTAGACTCTCCAGCATGGTCGCGGTAAAACGACTGCCCACCAATATATTTCGTAATGTAGTAGGTATGGCGCAAATAATGAGAGAATACTTGATCGAACAGATCGCTTAGCTCGCTATAACTTTCACCCTTTGCCGGATAACGTTTATTCAGTCGATCCCACATCAAACGAGCGTTGTTTAATTGCCACTGGGAATAGCGCAGCACATCATTGCTATTGTCCCAAGCGTTAACATCTGGGTCAAGATCGTACATATCCTCATCAGTAGCATAAGCCAATTCTGGCTTGTCTGAAAGGTCAGCAATTCGATCTAAGAAACGCCGTTCAGCCAGCGGATGCACTGCTTGAGTAGGTGTATAGCCATATTGAATTGCCCAATCATCGTAAGGGCCAACACTATTAGGAAAATAGTCACCTTGCTTTACGCCTTGGGGAGCTAAGTTAGGTGGAATGTAGTCCATCACCGAAGTAGTCAAACCTTGAGTGCGGCTGATGTTGGTGTTGTTCAACTCTTCTGGACGAAGTAGGGTGCTACCACGAAAATTGTGGCGTAAGCCCAAAGTGTGTCCGACTTCGTGGGCAATGACGAGGCGCAGATATTGATGCATATAATCTTTCATTTGGTTACTACTGGGCAATGTGTTTTGGAATAAAGACAAAGCCAGCGAACCGATCTCAAACTGATTGATAGCTTCCATCCCATAGCACAGATCGTACTGTGTTGCCAATCTAGAAAGAGACGAGGGGTAGGATGGATCGCTTTCTGGTTCTGAACTACCAGCGTCACGCCCCTCCTGTTGCATCGAGCTTGTTGCATCTATCCTACCAATACTATTACCGCAAAGGTTGCGCTGCTGAACCAATTGCGACAACATAGATGTCGGTTGCGCACGATTTTCTTGCACTAACAAGCGATACTGCTGCTTGAGCGATCGCACAAAACTAGCATCTACCAAAATGTCAGCATCCAAAATCTCCCCAGTTAGGGGATTAACTCTTGATGGCCCCAAGGCAAAAAATCCATCTACTGTATTGATCCAGCGAATCGTGTTGTAGCGAACGTCCGCCGGATCCCACTTAGCATCATCTGGCATTTGCCGCACTTCAATCGCATTCTTGAATCCTGCCTTTTCAAAAGCTCTATTCCACATCAACACCCCTTCTCTGACTGCATCCCGGTACTCTAATGGCACAGCGTTTTCAATCCAGAACACAATCGGCTTCTTTGGTGGCGACAACAGCGCATTAGGGTTTTGCTTTTCTAAATTCCAACGATTGATATAACGAGTAAACGGATCTTTACGATCTTCGATCGCAAAGTCTTGATAGGCAGTGATAAAATAGCCAATGCGATCATCAGCTAGACGCGGACGGTAGCTAGAGTTTGTTGGTAGTTCCGACAGACTATAGCGCACGCGCAAGGTAAGGGCGCGACCATCAGGTAATGTCAAAAAATCAGGCGTGATATTCTTGGCTCCACTCAAAGAGAATCCGTAAACTGATTCAATTTCCATGTTGAGTGGAAAGCCTTTGGCATTGCCAAAATAAGACTTGTTTTCATCCAATTGGTAGGTTGCGCGTAATTGAGATGACAACGCTGCTGAAAGTCCAGGTAAATCTTTGAGTAGCAAATCGCCAAGATCGATCAGGATAGTTTTACGTTGGGGATGAATGCTCTTAATTGGGATCGAGTAGAGAACTGAGTCACTAAACGAGCGATTGAGCGATCGCGCTTGTGGCGAACCTGGAGTGACGCGAAAATTTACGTTGCGCACGACATAATGTAAGTTATTATTCACCCGCCGGAAATAAAATAGATAATCTTGCAAAGGCATACCGCTATAAATTCCACGTTCGCCAATGCCAGATTCCATCGTCATCGTACTGAGAAAGTTTCTATTGAGTTGTTGCGGCTTGATTTCAAGAAAAATTTTGCCCGTTTCCTTATTGCGGTAAAGCGTAAACAAACCCGTTTCAGCAGATGTATTTTTTATTACTTCGTTAAACGGCTTCAGTTCTGGTTGTTTAGATTCTTTAGCTAGCTGAAAATTTATTAAATCAACTTGTTTAGCGTTTTTTCCTGCTATTAATAAAGGTTGCTCTGCTGCTTTTTTGGTATCTTTAACTACCCAGGTATACGGTTGCTGCTCTGCCTGGCGATCGTCTTTAATTACCCATACATTTGGTGGTGAGACTAACGGCTGAGCTGCCATCTGCTGTTGGGATGATTTTGATGATAACGCTGCAGCCGGAAGCTGTCTGCTAGCTGCGTCAATGCCAAAAAACAGACTGTTAATTATAACAATAT
>DATNQH010000104.1:0-6780 GCA_036704105.1 Leptolyngbyaceae cyanobacterium
TTTTGTATTTCTAAATACCTTTGATTTAATATTAATATTTTTTTTCTTCTTTTGATAGAAGCAAAGTGCAAAAATAGGAGAAATTTTATTTACTCAGTCATGAGAATAATAGAGAACATCAAACAGGTATTTATCGGCTTCATGGAAGGAGTTAATACAGCTTGGTGGGCAGAAATTACAACTAATAGTCCTCGCTGTACATACTATTTTGGGCCTTTTCAAAGTTACGTTGAAGCGAAGCAGGCATATCCAGGTTACATTGAAGATCTTAATAGCGAGGGCGCGCAAGGAATTGTAGTTGTAATCAAACGTTGCCAGCCAGAACTTTTGACAATATGTGAAGAACCAGAAAGCTGAGTGGTGAGTAAAGGAGATAATTAAGAATTATGAATTTGAGCGAGGCTTTGGCCAATCAAGGGAATAGCACTAATAAAGATTAGCCCAGATACGAATAAGCCGATCGCGCCATCAGCCCAGAACCAGTGCATAAGCCAAACAGCAAGAGCCGCCAACACTACGCCAACTGAACTAATGAGATCGGCGATGATGTGGAGAAAAGCTCCCCGCACGTTTAAGTCATGGTGGCTGCTATCGTGCAGTAAGAATGCATTGATGCTGTTCACCCCTAAACCAACAGATGCAGTAATTAACATTGGCAAGCTGAGAATATTGTCTGGTGGGGATTGTAGATTAGCTATCGCTTCAATGGCAATCCAAAGGGCGATCGCAACCAACCCGATACCATTAAATAATGCCGCAAGAACTTCAAGGCGCAACTTGCCAAAACTACCTTTACTAAACAGCCGAAACTGAGCGCTCCAAGCTGCCAAAACCGACAATCCCAAGGCTAAACTATCTGAGATCATATGCCCCGCTTCGGCTTGCAGCGCTAAACTATGACTCCAGAAACTCACAGCTAGTTCAAATAAAGAAAAGCAGCTAACCAGTACTAACGCAGTCCATAACAATCGAACTTTACCCAGGGGGGGACTAACCTCAGTTGCCAAGCCACAGCTATGAACGCAATCGTGGGAGTGATGGTGCATGAATAATTGAGGGAGTAAATAAATACTAACTGCTAAATGTAATTAGGATGAATGATGAATTATAAATAAAGTGTGATTTAAAATTCAGCATTCATCATTCATAATTTATTCTGCTTCTGATTCGAGTTGGTAGAACAGTTTTTTAGGAATTGTGCCATGAATTCCCTTGACAATATCCACTACTTGGGATACATCAAAGTCAATCGCTGCACTACCCAGCATTAGTGCATCTTGTTTAGTCATTCCATACTTTTCATTTGCTATTTGCAAGTATTCCCGAACAGACTTTTTCATGGCTTCATCCAAATCCTCGTCTAACCCAACTGCAATCCAAGCATCCTTAGTTTCCCCTAATGGTGTAGCTAGCGGCATATTTTTATGCACAATTAATTCAAATGTAGGAGTCAAGGAGCATTCGATCGCCGTCAAAGCAACTTCGCCATTAGCTTGGGCACAGTGGGGATCTCCTGCATAAAATAATGCTCCTGGTACTTGCACGGGTAAATATAAGCTGGAGCCACGCCCTAACAGCTTGATGTCAAGATTACCACCATAGTTCCCCGGCGGCACAGAATTCGCTGCTTGTTCCTGATTGGCAGGAACTACTCCCATAATCCCTATAAACGGATTTAGCGGAATTTCTAGCGGAGGTAAATCATTTATAGGTTGAAAGATACCCACTTCTCGCTCAGTATCTATAGAAATGACTTTGGAATAGATTGCAGCATTATTTTCTGGATACTCACCTGGAAGCGCACCTCTGCCATGACGATTAGAAATTACACCATAGGGAACTCGGTAATTAATTTCAACTGTTTTAATCTCTAGCACATCCCCTGGTTGAGCATCCTCTACATAAATTGGGCCTGTAATTACATGAGGCCCAGGACCCGTCTTTTGCACTGCTACCTTCACATTTAACTGGTCTGGTAGAACGATATCTGCTGAAATTGCGCTTTTGGGATTCTGAGGAATTCCACCTTGGGCGAAAAACTCAATTGTGTCACCTTGGTCTGGCAAGATCCCTTCATGAGAAACTGTCTGCATGATGATGCGATCACCTGAATTGACTCGCAAAATCGGATTGCTATTCGGCTTGAATAATTCACCCCAGATTACGTTTTCTGGAGTAGACATTACTGTGTAAGTCTGATTAAAAGCGATCGCGGGTGACAGCCAAAAGTTTCCGATTGAAGCGCATAGCAAAACTATCCCCACAGTTATTCCTACTACGAACTTCCATTGACGAGAGCGCAGGTGGAAATTATGAATTTTTTTCACGTTGTCTATGTTCCTTCTCAATCGTACTGAGTATTAGAGCTTACGCAGTTAGCCCGCATAGTCCCTTATGGTTTACCGCAGCTAAAACCATAAATCTATTCAACAGAGGCTACAGTAAATTTGAATTAAGTAATGTTATTTTTGTTACGCTTAATACTGTTAGAAACAAGGCTTTTCAAAAAACTAGTGCTAAATATTACATTCGGCTGAATATGATTGAGGCAATGGTTTTGGGAATAATAAACCAGCAACCATTTTTCCAGACAGTATGACTAGCAATCAGATTGCCACCTACCCAGATACCCAACCTACATTAGTATCCGTCGCTCAAGATGTAGCTCAACTAGACCGCAATTCGCTGCTAAAACTGCAAGAATATATTCAACACCTACTGGAACCTCCCATCATCTTGGCAGCCTCAACGCCAGAAACAGAACCAGAGCAAACAAGTCCTACTGAAGCGCAACACAGCTTTGAATATTTAGAATTACTGAAACTTGGGGTAAATGTTTGGAACGAGTGGCGGGAGAAGCATCCTGACATATCTATAGATTGGAGCAAGGCAAATCTAAGCGGAGCTAACCTTCAACTTGCTAACTTAAGCAGAGTTAACCTGGAATCGGCTAACTTGAGCAACGCAGATCTTAGGGGTGCTTTCCTTCCTGAAGCTAACCTTCGGGGAGCTATGCTTTTCATGGCAGATTTGGTGGTGACGAATTTGCAAAATGTTTGCTTGCAAAAAGCGAACCTGCAAGGAGCAGATTTGTACAAAGCGAATCTGGGTAAGGCAGATTTGAGAGAGGCAAACTTGATGCAAGCGAATATTCGGCGGGCGAATTTCTTCAATGCGAACCTAGAAGCAGCAAACCTTCAGGAAGCAGATTTATTAGAGGCGAAGCTGATGCAAGCTAACTTGAGTCGGGCAGACTTGCACAAGGCAAACTTAGAAAGGGCTAACTTGATTGAAGCCAACTTGGAAGAGGCAATTCTAGTTGCGGCAAAACTCTGTGGGGCAAATGCTTGTAGGGCAAACTTAACCCGCGCCGACATTTACAGAGCGAATTTATACAATACTACTCTTAAAGGAGCTATTATGCCCGATGGCACAATTCATCAGTAGCCGTTACCACTCGTTTTGAGAAAGCTGGGGGAGCTGGGGGAGACGGGGAAGAAAAACCACTCGCCACTCGCCACAATCTCTAGCCCAAGCGCCCAAGCGTCCCTACTATTGCCACATTTTACAACTCAAATCTCCAGCTTTTTGGGTAAAGCGGTAATTTTCGCGGTAGTCTACAGGGCAATCAATCACGGTTGGTACATCCTGAGCTAAAGCAGTTTTGAGCGTGGGAATAAAATCAGCTGTAGATTCAACTCGATAACCTTTTAAACCCATACTTTCAGCGAATTTAACAAAATCGGGATTGCCAAAACGGACAAAAGATGATTCGCCGAATTGGTTTTGCTGCTTCCATTCAATCAAGCCATAACCGCCATCATTAAAAATCAGAGTCACAAATGGATGACCAACTCGTAAAGCTGTTTCTAATTCCTGAGAATTCATCATAAAGCCACCGTCCCCAGTTGCAGCCACAACTTTGCGTTCTGGATGAACTAGCTTAGCAGCGATCGCACCGGGAATAGCGATCCCCATTGCCGCGAAACCATTGGAAATCAGGCAGGTATTGGGGCGATCGCAGTGATAGTGACGCGCAATCCACATCTTGTGTGCGCCAACATCAGAAATCACAATATCTTCTGGCCCCATCACTTGCCGCAGATCGTAAATCAGTTTTTGCGGCTTAATTGGAAATTCATCATCGTTGGCATATTGTTCGTAATCAGCCCGAATATCTGTAACTAATTCCAAGGCAAAAGGAGTGTCCTTACCTTGTCTATCAGCACGTTTTAAAATTTCATCCAACGAATCAGAAATATCCCCTAATACTTCAGCTATGGGAATATAGCTACTATCAATTTCTGCTGGGTTAAGAGCAACATGAATAATGGGAATCTTACCTTCTGGGTTCCACCGTTTGGGCGAATATTCAATCAAGTCATAGCCGATCGCAATCACCAAATCTGTATTATCAAAAGCACAGCTAATATAATCTCTTTGCTGTAACCCTACTGCCCACAAAGCTAAAGGATGAGTATAGGGAATCACTCCTTTACCCATGAAAGTATTTGCCACTGGAATATTCAATTTAGTAGCAAATTCTGTTACGGCGGTACTAGCATTTGCTCGGAGCGCCCCATTTCCTACTAAAATTAAAGGATTCTTTGCCTGGGAGATCGCCTCCGCTGCTTCGTTAATACTGTGATAAGAAGCATAGGTTTTTTCCAGAGTGTTCTTATTCAGGGGATTGCCCACAGCTGGCATAGCGGCGATATTCTCTGGCAAATCGATGTGAACTGCACCGGGTTTTTCACTTTGCGATCGCTTAAATGCCTTGCGCACAATTTCCGGTGTATTACTCGGTCGGACAATCTGGGCGTTCCATTTCGTCACTGGCGCAAACATCGCCACCAAATCCAGATACTGATGGGCTTCAATATGCATTTGATCTGTTCCCACCTGTCCGGTAATTGCTACCAAAGGCGCACCATCCAAATTCGCATCCGCCACGCCCGTCATTAAGTTGGTAGCACCAGGCCCCAAGGTAGAAAGGCATACCCCAGCTTTCCCGGTTAAACGCCCATATACATCCGCCATGAACGCTGCACCCTGTTCGTGACGAGTGGTAATGAATTGAATCGAAGAGTTTTTCAGGGCTTCCAGAATATGCAGATTTTCTTCCCCTGGTAAACCAAAAATATACTGCACACCTTCATTTTCCAAACAACGCACCAACAGTTCTGCCGTATTCATTGAATTTCCTCAATTACACTCAGCAAGACTTGAATTTTAGATGGGTCATCAAATCCAAAATCTAAAATCCAAAATCTAAAATCACTTCACCCACACCGTTTTAACATTAACGAACTCATGGATGCCCTGAATTCCTAATTCTCTTCCATATCCAGAACGCTTAGTGCCGCCAAAAGGCATACGGGGGTCTGATTTGACCATACCATTAATAAATACTGCTCCGGCTTCTAGTTCTGATATAAAGCGATCGCGCTCTTTTTCATCTGTCGTCCAAGCACTTGCACCTAAGCCAAATGATGTGGCATTTGCAATTTTTATTGCAGCATCAATATCCGCTACCCGAAACAACAGCGCCACTGGGCCAAAAAATTCCTCTTGTTCTGCGGGACTCCCAGCAGGTATATCGGTCAAAATTGTTGGCGGATAGAAGTTACCGGGACGATCCGATAAAGGTTTTCCTCCAGTTAACACTCGTGTCCCTAGCCCCACGCTTTCTTGAACTTGAGAGTCTAAATCCTTGAGAATGCCTGGAGTAGCTAAAGGCCCGATGTCAGTATCTGGAAGCATCGGATCGCCTATTTTCAGTGCGTCATATTTCTCGATCAGTTTTTTTTCAAACGAGTCAGCGATCGCCTCGGCGACAATAAATCTTTTCGCTGCAATACAAGATTGCCCGTTATTGAGCATTCGTGCTGTCACAGCCGTTGTCACAGCAGCCTCTAGATCGGCACTTGGCATGACAATGAACGGATCGCTTCCTCCCAATTCCAGCACGGTTTTCTTGATTTGTTTCCCTGCTGCTGCGGCTAAACTTGCCCCAGCAGGTTCGCTTCCTGTCAAAGTTGCGGCTTTAACGCGATCGTCAGCAATTAAGCCAACAACTTCTGACGCTCCCACTAATAAAGTTTGAAATACTCCCTCTGGGAAACCCGCTTGTTGTATAATTTCTTCAATTGCTAAGGCACACTGCGGCACGTTAGAAGAGTGTTTGAGTAAACCTACATTACCTGCCATTAATGCCGGAGCCGCAAAACGAAATACTTGCCAGAAAGGAAAATTCCAAGGCATCACCGCCAGGATAATACCCATTGGTTGGTAGCGAATAAAGCTATGACTGGCATCAGTTGTAACTGATACGTCGGTAAGGAATTCGGCAGCGCGATCAGCATAGTAGCGACACACCGAAGCAGATTTTTCCACCTCAGCGATCGCGCTTTTTAGCGTTTTACCCATTTCCAGCGTCATCAGCTTGCCAAATTTTTCTTTGTCTCGCTCTAAAATCTCAGCAGCTCTGTTCATCCATTCTGAGCGTTGCGTCATCGAAATTTGACGGTACGACTCAAAGCTATGTTGTGCCAAATCCAGTTTTTTGGCTATTTCTGCTTGATTGAGTGGCTCAAACGTCTTGAGCGTTTCTCCTGTGGCGGGATTAATTGTAGCGATCGCCATTGCTCAAACCTCCAGTGCCAAAATTATGAATTATGAATTATGAATTATGAATTAAATGGCATTCAATATTCAGCCCGATCGCATTGCTGCATTCATCATTCACCAAGCGCCTGCTTTTCTATTTTGGCTACAAAT
>DATNQH010000105.1:0-6599 GCA_036704105.1 Leptolyngbyaceae cyanobacterium
GGAACACAACATTTTCGCCTACCAGTTTCGTGGAATCACAATCATCCTTTTACTGTAGTACCAATTGAACAATGGCATTATCCATTTGAGCGCCAAGCAGTATCCTCTAGTGAGGTGACTATCGTTGGACAGCTATGTACACCCAAAGATGTGTTTGCTAAGAATGTGTATGTCAAAACTATTCGGCTAGGTGATGTCATTCTATTTTTATATACAGGAGCATACGGTTGGGCTATTTCTCATCATGATTTCCTTAGCCATCCACACCCGCAAAAGTTTTACTTAGAAGCGCCGTAAGTGCTATAACGTTACTCAACCGGGTGTCACTCAAGAGAGAGGAGCAGTAGCCCCAAGTTATTTTGCTCAAGTTTCTTGTGATTCCATATTCTCGTCCTTCTAACTCTTCTTTAGTTTTAAAGATTGACTAACAACGACATCCAACTAAGCGAAGAACTTGACTTGGAAAGAATTCTGCTAAAAAAGTTAGCCCAAATTGAAATATAATTGTACATCGACTTCAAAATGCGGTTCAATGCGCGTCAATTCTAAAGCAAGTTCCAATTGCACAACCTTTTAAATTACAAAGTAAAAGGTTGCACCTTGCTCAACAGCACCATTCGCCCAAATTTGACCATTATGACGGTGAATGATACGCTGAACTGTTGATAAACCAATACCTGTGCCTTCAAACTCATTAGCTGTATGTAGGCGCTGAAAAGGAATAAATAATTTGTTGGCATAGCTGCTATCAAAACCAACACCATTATCACGAATGAAATACACAACAGTATTGGATGAGGCGTGCGGCAAATTTGAAATTTCAACTGTTGAATCCGACAAGCCGAATTCAATCCGGGCATTGGTTTTCTTACTAGTGTATTTCCAGGCATTGCCGAGTAAGTTTTCTAAAGCTATTTTTAGTAGTTCTCGATCGCCTTCAACCACTAGTTTTGGCATGATAGCAACCTCTACTTGCCTCTGTGGAGTTGCCTGTTTGAGTTTGTCAACAATTTCTTGAGCTAAAGCACTCATATCGACTGATTCATATTGCAGTTCCCAATGGGCAACCTTGGAAAGACGCAGCAGAGCATTTGTCAAGCCTGTCATGCGATGGGTTGCTGTATGTATACTTTGCAAGTAGCTTTTGCCCTCTAGATCTAAACTGTCTGCATAATCTTCTTGTAGAGCTTTACTGAAACCTGCTATACGGTTTAGGTAAGCTTTTAAATCATGGGAAACTGCGTAGTTAAAAGCCCTTAATTCTTGATTGGTAGCTTCCAAATCAATCGCCCGCTGCTCTAAATCCTGATTCAGCTTGTTGACTTGCTCTTCTGCTTGTCGACGCTGAATAATTTCCTCTGCCAGTTGTTGATTAGCGGTTGCAAGTTTAGCTGCTTGTCGTTTAGTCTCCTCGGTTTTTTTAAATAAATCAACAAATACTTCTACCTTTGATTGCAATATTTCTGGTACAACAGGCTTAAACAGGTAATCTACCGCCCCTAACTGATAACCAGTCACAACGCGATTCTCGCTCTTATCAATTGCAGTTAGAAAGATAATTGGTGTATGGCGCGATCGCTTGCGATCTCGAATAATTGCCGCTGCCTCAAATCCATTCATTCCTGGCATCTGCACATCCATCAGAATTACGGCAAAATCATGATAGAGTACGCACTTGAGAGCCTCTTCGCCAGAGAGAGCTTCCACTAAGTTATAGCTTGATGTTTCAAGAATTGCACTTAGTGCTAACAAATTTTCTGGATGGTCATCTACTAGTAAAATGTTAACTTTTTCTTCAGACATTATATCAAGCTATTTTGTGACGATAAACACATAAATAATTTTATAAACCAGATAAAATATATTGGTTAGAGAAAACTTGATAGACTTTATTGGTTAACAAATATAGCGCTAGTGTAGCCGTAGTCAAGTCGCATATGGCAACATTAACTCTAATAATTCTTTTTCCTTTTTTATCCTCTATCGGCTAAATCAATCAAGCAGGAAGAAATTTTTGTCAGGGGTAAAATATAATCTACTTGAGTGGCTGCGATCGCAGCAGTTGGCATAGAGCTGCTTTCAGCCTCAGATGGCTCTTGAACAATTGCCAGTCCGCCTCTTCTTTTTAAAGTTGCTAGACCTTGAGAACCATCTTTGTTAGCTCCAGTTAAAATTACACCGATAGCTCTATCTGTGTAAGCATCAGCAGCTGACTCGAATAGTAGATCGATAGAAGGGCGTGAATACAGTACTGGTGCTTCGATAGACAGAGCAAAGTTACCTGGTTCTACTAGCAAGTGATAATCAGCAGGCGCTAGGTAAACGTATCCAGGAGCGATCGCCACTTTATCTTCTACCTCTAGCACTGGTAAAACGCTATGCCGTTGTAGCAGATCGCAGAGCAGATCTCCTGCATTCCTCTGGCGGTGCTGAGCAATAGCGATCGCCAACGGAAAATCTTTGGGTAAACCTGACAGCAAGATTTCAATTGCCTGTAATCCTCCCCATGATGTACCAATAACAATAAGTTCAAATGCCATAAAATAAAACGAAATTAGAATTAAAAAATGTTTCAGCATTTGCGATAAAGCTTTTCACGGCTGACTAACTCTTCGTAACATTGACCATAGGAAGTAAGCATTAAAGATTCTTGACGACCTAGCCCTAAAATGCCAAATCTAATTAGACTCTTGTAAAACAAGGCTTGAACTCGCTCCTGAAGCGTTTTATTGAAATAAATGAGGACATTGCGGCACAAAATCACATTGAACTCGTTGAAAGAATTATCTCCTGCTAAATTATGCTGAGAAAAAATTAGATTTTGCTTTAAAGAGGAACTAAAAATTGCATTTTCATAGCCAGCAGTGTAATACTCAGAAAAAGACCGTTTACCACCTGCAACCTGATAATTTTGGGTGTAATCTTGCATCCGATTTAAGGAAAAAATCCCAGCCTTCGCTTGCTTTAATACTGCTTCGTTTATGTCTGTTGCATAGATACGGCAGCGATCGTACAAACCTTCTTCGTGCAACAATATTGCCATTGAGTAGACTTCTTCACCCGTCGAGCATCCAGCGTGCCAGATGCGAATGAATGGATAAGTTCTTAACAACGGCGTAACTACACTACGAAATGCTTTGTAAAAGCTGGGATCACGAAACATGGTAGTAACGTTAACAGAGAGTATGAGCAAAAACCGCTCCAAGCAATCTCTGTTATGCAACACCTTTTCCTGAAGTCCAGATACAGTCATCACTTCTTCTGCGTTGATCGCCGCCCAGATCCGCCGCTTGAGTGAAGCTGGAGCATAGTTACGAAAGTCATAGCCATAGTGACGAAACACGGCTTCTAAGAGTAACTCGATTTCAAGAGTTTCTAGTTCTAGTTCGTAATTACTCAATCCTCACTCCTGGGGGCTTGTATCAGTTTCTTTTCACTACTTTATGGGGGGGTTTATTTAGGCGTTCTGTCATCCTACAGTCATGTTTGTTAAACCCGCCCCTACGAAAGCCGATCACCGATACAACCATACTCTCAACAATGAGAGTAGCTGCTCAGTATCAACAGGTTTAGCAATGTAGTCTGATGCACCTGCTTCGAGGCACTTTTCGCGATCGCCCTTCATTGCTTTTGCAGTCAGCGCCAAAATTGGTAATGAGCGAAACTTGGTTTGAGCGCGAATTGCACGCATTGTCTCGTAACCATCCATTTCTGGCATCATGATGTCCATCAAAACTGCATCAACATCAGGAGTATTTTGCAACAAATCGATGCCTTTACGACCATTTTCGGCAAACACAACTTCCATTTGATGCTCCTCAAGGATGCTGGTGAGGGCAAAAATATTTCGGACATCATCATCAACAATCAAGATTTTCTTACCCGCTAGCACGGGTTCTTGCTGCCTCAGTTGCGCCAAGATTTGCTGTTTAGCTTCTGGTAAATTAGATTGGACGCGGTGTAAGAACAAAGCCGTTTCATCCAAAAGCCGCTCTGGTGACTTAACATCTTTGACAATGATTGCCTCAGTCACTCGCCTAAGTTCGGTTTCTTCTTGCTCGGTCAAATTCTTACCTGTATAGATAATAATCGGCAAAGAAGTACGACCACCATTGCTAATGCCCACTTGTTGCTCAATTTGCTTAATCAATTCAAAACCACTCATGTCTGGTAGTCCGAGATCGAGTACAACACAGTCAAAGGGACTAGCTTTTAAGGCTGCCAATGCCTCACCTCCTGTGCCGACAGCAGTTGTGCGAACATCGCCATCGCCGATTAATTCCACAATACTTTGACGCTGCTGTTCATTGTCTTCTACCACTAGTAACCGCTTGAGCGGACGCTCTACAAAGTTTTGGATGTTAGTTAACGATGCAATCAGGGCTTCTTGACCAACAGGCTTTTGTAAGTAGGCGATCGCTCCTAGCTGCAAGCTTCTTTGCCTCTCTTCCAAACCAGAGACAATATGAACCGGAATATGCCGCGTCTGTGGGTCGTGCTTTAAGCGGTCTAACACTGTCCAACCATCCATTTCAGGCAATCCAATGTCTAACATGATGGCGGTAGGAAGAAACTGCTGTGCCAAAGCCAACCCTATATCGCCCTGTAAAGCAACAATCCCCTTAAAACCTTGCTCTCGTCCTGTATCTAGCAAAATCCGCGCAAAGTTGACATCATCTTCTACGATCAGCAACGTGCGATCACCCGGCTCAATTGTGCCGCGATCGTCACTAAAAGAGGGGCTAGCGGTGAGTGGCTGGAGCCTAGATGAGGGGCTAGAGGCGGTGAGTGGCTGGAGTCTAGGGGAAGATGGAGGGATGGGGGGAGTATGAATGGAGTTTCCCCTTGTCTCCTTCTCTCCTTGTCTCCTTCTCTCCTTGTCCCCTTGTCCACTTGTCTCCTTGTCCCCTTGAGAAGTCTGCGGTAAATACAGCGTAAATGTACTGCCTTTGCCTGGAGTGCTAGTCAGACGAATTTCACCATTGAGCAGGTGGGCAATTTCACGACTAATTGATAAACCTAAGCCCGTACCACCATAGTGACGACTAGTAGTACCATCAGCTTGCTGGAATGCCTCAAAGATCAGCTTTTGTTTCTCAGCGGGGATACCAATTCCTGTATCGCTGACTGAAAAAGCGATCGCCGCACCTGCACGATTCAGCACTTCCTGATCAGGACTCCATCCTTGAGTCACCGAGTCTATCCGCAAGCTGACTTGACCTTGGGCAGTAAACTTAAAGGCATTGGAAAGTAAATTTCTCAGGACTTGCTGTAAACGTTTCTCGTCAATGTTAATTGCCCTTGGTAAGTTAGTGTCGAGTTCGACTGTGAAACCAACTCCTTTACTTTGTGCTACGTGCTGGAAGTTACGCTCGATGTCGTCTCGTAAAGTCGTCAATACTACTTCACCGATCTCCAGCGTCATTGTACCGGATTCAATTTTGGCAAGGTCAAGGATTTCGTTGATTAAATTTAATAAATCTGTGCCTGCCGCATAAATAGTACTAGCATATTCCACCTGCTTTAATGTCAAGTTAGCTTCTTTATTTTCAGACAACAATTTAGACAGAATTAATAAACTATTAAGTGGTGTCCGCAGTTCATGGGACATATTCGCTAGAAACTCAGACTTGTATTTGGATGTTAAGGCTAGTTGCTCTGCTTTTGACTCTAAAGCCGCTTGTGCATTTTCAATTTCTCTGTTTTTTTCCTCTACTTCTTGGTTCTGTGTTAATAGCAGTTTTGCTTTCTCGTGCAGTTCTTCATTGGTTTGTCGTAGTTCTTCTTGTTGCGCTTGTAGTTCTTCTGATTGCACCTGCGATTCTTCTAGCAATTGCTGAATTTTGGTACGAGAACGGGTAGAATTGAAGGCGATCGCAATTCCTTCAGCTACTTGGTTGAGAAAGTCAATATGTGTATCTGTAATCTCTTGGAAGGAAGCAATTTCAATTACACCCTCCACGACATCTCGATATACTAAGGGAACGACAATTAAATTGCGTGGAACCGCTTCTCCCAGTCCAGAAGTAATGGCAATGTAGTCGCTGGGAATATTTGTAATCAGAATAGTTTTCTTTTCAAACGCCGCCTGTCCAACGATGCCTTCCCCTAACTTAAATTCGTTCGATAAGTTTTTGCGTTTAGTATAAGCGTAGCTACTTAATAATCTAAATTCCTGGTTTCCATAACCTAAGTAAATAGCTCCTACTTGAGCATTCAAACGACTTGCAATATAACTAATAATTTCTTGAGCTAATGCAGTCAATTCCTGCTCACCACGAAGTCTTTCATTCAATTCGGCTTGACTTGTTCTTAACCAGTTTTCTCGTTGATTTTGTGCTGTTGATTCTCTTAAATTTCTAGTCATATCAGAGAAAGCAACAACCAATTCATCTTTATCAGAGCGAGGGGTAATTTCTGCATTGTAATTTCCCTCAGCGATTGCTTTTGTTTGTTGCACTATCTCTAAAAAAGACGACAACATTTGATTCAATGAAGCTGACAAATCCCCTACTTCATCGCCAGAATCTACTGGTAGAGGTGCGGGAAATTCCCCAACTGCAATTTTTTCGGCAAACTCCACCATTGGCGGAAATCTA
>DATNQH010000106.1:0-10115 GCA_036704105.1 Leptolyngbyaceae cyanobacterium
TACTAGTGTTTAAAAACAAACATTACTGATTTAATCGACGCTCCTAGGTGCTGGAAAAAAACTACCGAATCACTCACTAAATTAGCCGTGCAAAAACCAACTGTATTAGCTATTAATTTGTTGCTGCTAGCAGGAATTAACACCATCGCCCTACCTAGGGCTGATGCTGAAGTAGTATTAGTGGCAAAAAAAAGTAGTAGCCATATGTCAAATAGCCCCTACCAACGGCGCAAGCAGCTAGATAAGTTGTTGGAGGAGGGGCGCAGGCTGATGCTGGCGCGAAATTTCTCAGGTGCGATCGCTCGCTATCAAAAAGCAGCAAAATTGTCGCCCAAAAATGCGCGGATTTATTCCAGCATTGGATATATATATGCTGAGCAAAAAAAATTCCCAGCCGCAGTAGCAGCTTATCGACAGGCGATCGATCTTGCGCCTAATCACGCTGACTTTTATTACGCCTTGGCTTATTGTTTAGGGCAATTGGGTGACAATGCTGGTGCAGCAGGAGCGTACCGCCAAACTACACAACTCGATCCAAAAAACCTTAATGCCTATATAGGATTAGGCGCAGTGCTGTTCCGTCAGAAAGATTACAACGGCGCACTACAAATATATCAACAAGTATTAAACCTCGACCCGGAAAATGGCAGCGCCAATGGATTGATGGGTATATTATTGCTGCGAGAAGGGCGAACAGAGGAAGCACTTGCAGCACTGCAAAAAGCAGCCATGCAGCAACCCAACAATATAAATGTGCTGGAAGCTTTAGCAACAGCGTGGATCGAAAGAGGCAATTTCGCTGCTGGACTAATGACCTTGAAACAAGTTGCCCACTTAAATCCCAGCAACGCCAAAATATATGTGCAAATAGGTAAAATTCTTAGGACTCGGAACGATATTAACGGCGCTTTAGAAGCTTTTCGCCAAGCTTTATCAATACAACCTAATTTAGTAGAGGCTCAAAACGCGATTAGAGAAATTTTGTTGACCATACCAGAAACCAATCGCGGTACTAATCCACACCTTTAGAATTATGAATTATGAATTATGAATTCAGCATTCAACATTCATCATTGATTATTTCATTACTCAAGTTGTCTTCCGGTTAGTTCGACGAAAATATCTTCTAAGTTGGAAGGGCGTACCATCATCGCTGTTTTATCTGCTTGTTGATCGAGATAGGCATTCGCTTCTTCTAAGGTGGGGAAAAAGAGATACTCCCATCTGTCGCCTGCTTGCTTCATCACCAAGCCTTGACCATAAGTAGAGCGTAGTTGTTGCAGCGTTCCGAGCGTAATCAGCTTCCCACTATCCATGATGCCAATGCGATTGCACAGATATTCGACTTCCTCCATATAATGAGTCGTCAGCAGCATCGTCATCCCCTGTTTATTCAGATCGAGAATAATTTCCCATAAACGTCGTCTGGTTTGAGGATCTAAACCTACCGTTGGTTCGTCTAAAAACAAAATTTTTGGCTGATGTAACAGCGCTCTAGCAATTTGCAATCGCCGTTTCATACCGCCAGACAAAGTTTTTACCAAATCGTTCCGGCGAACGTCTAGTTCCACATATTCCAGCCACTGATTAATCAACTGCTGTCGCTGCGGATTGCGTAAGTGATGCAACCGCCCATGCAGTTCCATATTTTCCCAAACTGACAAATCGCCATCCACACTAATTTGCTGCAAGACAACGCCGATATATTGCTTTACTAACAGGGGTTGACGCACGACATCAAACCCAGCCACTTCAATTCGACCTTGTGAAGGTGTTGTTAGCGTTGTCAACATCCGGATGGTCGTTGATTTACCCGCACCATTGGGGCCGAGTAAACCAAAGATCTCTCCTGGCTGAATCGTGAATGAGAGGTCATTAACTACTGCGACTTTGTTGTATGTCTTATAAACGTTTTGCAGCGAAACAGCAGCGGTCATGAATTGTTAATTGTTGCGATAAGTTAAGTAAATCCTTACTTAAGGTAACATTATTGACCTCTGCATACAGGTAGGTTTCACTAGGATTTCTCAGTTATAGCTTCTGAGGATGAGAAAACTTGATTCGGAGGAGCAGGTATAGTTCCTGATTGGTAGGTACTGACTGAAACCCACTTGTTAGCAATAGGCATCCGCCACCCAGTACCAAATGCACGGTCAGTTACCTTTAATACAGGGGGAGCTTGTCGGCGTTTAAATTCAGCCCTAGCAACTAGCTGCATCACCCGATCTACAATGTTTGGATCGTGACCTGCTGCAACAATTTGGGCAGCAGATTGATGATTTTGAACCAAGCGCTGCAAAATATCATCCAAAATTTCGTAGGGTGGGAGGGAATCTCCGTCAACCTGTCCGGGTTTTAGTTCGGCACTGGGGGCTTTGGTTATGACATTTTCAGGAATGATGGGGAAAGTTGTAGGGCGAAGCCCTTGCCGGAGGCTAGGATGAAGGATGAAGGATGAAGGATGATTTTCGCTTCTTGCCGCATGGGCTTGAGAATTGAGCCAGTTACATAAAGAGTAGACGCGGGTTTTGGGAACGTCGGCAATTACGGCTAGTCCGCCATTCATATCTCCGTAGAGGGTGCAGTAGCCGACTGCCATTTCTGATTTATTACCAGTGGAAAGGAGGAGATAGCTAAACTTATTAGCGATCGCCATGAGTAAATTGCCCCGAATCCGCGATTGAATATTCTCCTCAGCTAGTCCAAAAGAAGTTCCAGCAAACAAAGGGGCTAAGGTGCTGTCGTAAGCTTGCATTAACTCCCCAATTGGAATAGTTTGGGTTTGAATGCCGAGATTTTTAGCTAATTCCAAAGCATCGCTAATCGAATGAGCGGAACTGTAGGGCGAAGGCATGAGAACGCCCAAAACATTATCTTTCCCTAATGCAGCAGTAGCGATCGCTGCTACCAAGGACGAATCAATCCCCCCACTCAAACCAAGCACAACTTTAGAAAAGCCACACTTACGGCTATAGTCTCGCACACCCAGGACAAGCGCTTGCCAAATTTCCTCGTCTTCAGTTGCTGGCATTGGGGCTATTGAGCTATGCTGCAAATCTCGCGATCGCTCATCAAATTCTACTACTAATAAATCTGTCTCAAAAGCACGGGCGCGGCAGACTATCTCACCTGCGCGGTTAAACCCGACACTACAACCATCAAAAATCAAGTCATCATTTGCCGTTATTTGATTGGCATATAAGATCGGTGTACCATAGCGCATAACAATGGCGTGCAGCATCGACTCGCGTAACTGCCGTTTGCTCACACTGTAGGGTGAAGCCGATAAATTCACAATTAGATCGACACCCAAATTTGTTAAATCGGCAATCGGATTAATCGCGTAGCTGCGCTTACCCCAAAATTCTTCATCATTCCATAGATCTTCACAAATCGTTACACCAATTTTGACTGGTGAGCGGTGATAATTTTCTTCACTCGTGTCTTCTTCGAGAGTGAAAAAATTTGCTTCCAACCCAGGCTCAAAGTAACGGTATTCGTCAAATACATCGTATGTCGGTAACAAGCGTTTGTGAAAAACTTGCTTTACCTTGCCCTGTTCCAACCAAGCAATGCTGTTAAATAAATGTTTACCACCAAAAGAAAGCGATCGCTCGTTGCGTTCGACGCACCCTACCAAAACTGCTACAGAAGGCGGCAAATCTCGTGCTAGTTTTTGTAAAGTAGCAGCCATTTCGGCAACAAAACTAGGATCTAGCAGTAAATCGCGCGGTGGATAACCACATAGAGACAGTTCCGGCGTTAACAGCAAACGTACATCTTGCTTCTGTGCAAGTTCAGCTGCTGCCAAAATTTGCTCAGCGTTGCCAGCTAAATCACCAATCGTAGGATTGATTTGAGCGATCGCAATTTTCATAATTAAGAATTTAATCGGGAATTGATAATTAGTAATTATTGAAGGTTCTTAACTATTAACTACTAACTCTTACTAAATAAACACTAAAGGTTTATCTTTAAATGGTGCAAATGCTTCTGCATCAAAACGATATAAACTAGCAGGCCGACCCGCGCCGCGTGAGGTTTTGATTCCGGTATCGCTCAAAAAACCTAATTTTAAAAGTCGCGCCCGAAAATTAGAATAATCAGCAAAATTTTCGCCTAAAACAGTTGTATATAGCTGATAAAGATCGCTTAAAGTAAACATCTCCGGCAACACTTCAAAAGCAACAGGGCTATACTCTAACTTATTGCGTAAACGCCGATGCCCGTAAGCCAAAACCTCATTATGATCGAAAGCTAATTGCGGTACTTGCTTAACTGGATACCAGGCGATACCACTTACTCCATCAGCAATTAATTCCGCTTCCTCAAACCTGACCAAAGCAAAATAACTAACAGAGAGATAACGCACTCCATAACAATCTATTGCTTCCCTTGGATCTCGATTTGGCCCTCCAAACGTATATAGCTGCTCTAAATAAAGATTTTTTACGCGGATTTTCTCCGCCAAAATTCGATATGCAGCATCTTCTAAAGACTCTCCTTGTCGCACCAAAGTCCCCGGTAAACTCCATTGATTTAAAAAAGGTGCTTGGTGACGCATGACTAATAGAACTAATAGCTGATTTTGGGAACTATCAACGGAGAAAATTACGTTATCAACCCCAACCTTAAAATCAGCTAACTTTTGTGAACTCAACGTATTGACAACTTTTCTTTGGGTGTGTCCTGGCATTTGTACAAATGCTGTTGATGAATATATGCCTGAATCAGAGGCGTTAAAACTTGTGTATCTCCATTTTTACGATACGCCGTAGAGGAAACATCTAATCCAGTCAAGTCTGCGATCGCAATTCTCCCCCCCAACTGCCGCAAACCCTCTATATTATCATTTTCTATGGCATATCCTGGTCTAGGTACAACCAATAGCTGCACTTGCTGCAACAAATCTTTAACTTGATACCAACGCGGTAACTGAGAAATCAAATCTGAACCAATTACCAACGTCAAATCTACCTCCTCCCCCCAACGCTGCTTCGCCTTCTCCACCGTCTCCAGCGTCCTATAACTACTCAACTCTGGGTGAAAACCCACATTTTGCTGCGACATCTCCTCAACCAACAACCGCAACATCTCCGAGCGATGCTCTAAAGGAGTTTGTTGAGACTTAAAAGGATTATCCGCCGCCCAAACAGCTACGCGATCATAACGCTGCGACAACCAACATAAAATAGCTAAATGCCCAGCCGTCGGCGGATCAGCACTTGTACCAAATAAAGCAACTCTCATCATACTCCTCTGTGTCCTCCCCTCCTCCCCTGTTCGTTTCTTGTCCTTTCCGTCAACTCCTGCAAAGATGCAGAAATCTCAACCGATACAGGCACAGGATTATCTATATCCCTACACTCATCTGGCAGACTCGCAACCGAAGCAGCAGTTCTGGATCGAATTTTCGCCAGCGTTTCCGGCGGTTGCACTGTTTTACCCTGCTTCACCACTAACTGCAACAATGGTTGCTCATCTATCGGACTTTCTGTAATTAATCCCAATCGATCTGCTTTCACCCTTTCACCGACGAAAGAGCGAAAAATCTGCTTTCGTCCCGGATAAGTCATCTTTTTGCTCGATTCCTTCATCACTGGGATATCATCGATCTCAACCAATTTGTATATGCCATTTACGGGTGTACCCGTTACCAACCGCGTTCCTAAGCCGTAACCATCAATGCAAGCACCCGCTGATTTAAGTTTGGCAATTTCCCATTCATCCAAATCGCCACTAGCAAAGATCGATACACCCGGAAGTAGCGATCGCACTTGCTGGGATGACGCGACTAAATCGCCAGAATCAATCCGCACCCCAGACAATTCCATTTTTCCTGCACGCACCAATTCTGCCAAGTTTTTAGCAGCTGCGATTGTATCGTAAGTGTCGATTAACAAAGTTGCCCCAGGAAAATAGTCGTGGAAGGCAGTAAACGCGCTTGTCTCGCTGCCAGAAGTAGCTGCGATCGCCATTACCAAAGCATGAGCCATCGTGCCACTAGGCTTTTGTCCTAGCCGCAAAGCTGCCAATACATTAGAAGTGGCATCTAATCCCGCCGCCAATGCTGCCCGTGCTGCCCACAAAGATGCTTGCGGACTAAAGGCGCGTCTAGTACCAAATTCCAGCAATGTTGCTTCCGCACCCGCCACATCCCGCATCCGCGCCGCCCGTGTCGCCACCAAAGTTTGGTAGTTCAACGTATTCAGCAGATAAGTTTCCACGAGTTGAGCTTGCCAAAGTGGAGCTTCCACCCGCAACAGTGGCTCATAAGCAAAAACCGCTGTTCCTTCTGGTACTGCCCAAACATCTCCTGTAAATCTCGCCTGGGAGAGTAATGACCAAAATTTATCTGGCGCTTGCTGAAATATTCCAGTCGCCTGCAGTGCCGCAATTTGACGCGGGCTAAATCTCAACTTCTCTAAATAATCCAATGCCTGCACCAAACCCATAGCAATCAAATAACCAAAGCCAGTGGGTAAGCGGCGGGCAAATAGCTCGAAGCTGGCTCTACGCTGCTCCAAACCTTCGCCTGTATAGCAAGCTGCCATCGTCAGCTGGTAAAGGTCAGTCAAGAGACTATAATCTTCACAGGTTAGCGTCAGTTCTGGATCTTCAACTCTTGTGCGATCTCGTTGGTTATTTAGGCAGTCCTGGTTTTGGGCAATTGTCATCTTGCCTTACCCTCATTGCAGGTAATTTACTTAATTATAGTAAATATTACCAAAACTATGTCAAGCTCACCTGTACTAATGTGAAAAAACTATGTATTTAAGGTAAGTTTTTGGCAAATTATTTTCAAAGTTATAGTGTATCGGTAACAAGGTTAATATTTTTTAATAGTAAGTTTATCTAAAATGAGGATAAGCTGCTAATGGTCATTCGTCCTTCGTCATTGGTCATTAGTCAATTGAGGGTAGGGGTAGAGGGTAAAGAAGGAAAACTTAACCCTTGAACAAAAAACTTTGAACAAAGAACAAGTAACTTTGTCCAAAGGACAAAAAGCTAAAGTATTGCAAACATGAGCGAATAAGTGTTGCAGATAATTTCATTTGATTGAGTTCTACTCATAGTAGCCTCGGCTCAAAACTACAATATAAATATTCAGTAATTTTAGTCGTAATTATCATTCAACTCGCACTGTTTGAGTAAATTAGTTGGCTCGAAACAACAAGGAGCTTGGTGCTATGGGTATTTCCAGAATGATTGACAACAGCGTCAAATATATTATTGAAGCGATGACGCGGATTTTTGGCCCCAGTGATGATGCCTACCCTATCATAGGTGTACAACCATTTGGTGGCGATCCTTACAAGCAAGATAGAGACGAAGATTGGTAGTTTGACTGTACGAATAAGTCGTAAGTCGTAAGTAAAGACTGTGGTTTTAGCACTATTTATCATAACTACATCTATAAACAATGGCTGTTTACTTACGGCTTATATTAAGCGGTGTAATTCTTCTTGGTTTTGGTTAAATTGCTGCTGTTATGATTAAATTATTATAAAAAAATGACATAGGAAAAATGCCAAAGCGGCACTACCTAAAGGTACAGATAAATTATCAATTCCGTATAAAGAAAAAGCTTCTAAACTTGTAGAAACGGTGGCAACTGTTAGTGAAACTAATGCTGTTGACAAAAGATTACCTTGCAGTGTTAAAAGAATCAAGTTACTGACAACATAGCTGACTAAAAACATTGCCAGAGAGCCTTCCCAGCTTTTTGTAGCTCCCCATATTGTATAGGGATGTTTACCAAATCGCTGACCGATCAAGGCGGCTAAACCATCCCCCCATGTCATAACTAATATTCCTAAAGCAGCGTACTGGGGTTGAGCGATCGCCCAAAACCAAGCTACCAGCACGCCAATACTGACAGCATAAAAGAATGTACCTAAGCTTTTGCGTCCTACACTGTTAATACCAGGGAGGATGGGGAATTGGTAGGACAACAAAGTGACTGCACTTGCTAAAATCGAAGCCGAAATCCCAACCCAAGCGGGGATGGAAAGCCACCAAGCCAGCAAAATCACATTGCCAGTGCCAATGTGAACAACCTTACGTATAAGTTCGGGGTCGTCACTAAAATAGCGGTTGAGCCAGCCTGCTATAAGTAGAATTATGCCCACCCATACGCCAACAGCTGATAGTTGTAGCCAAATAGTTGGGATTGAGGCTAGCCAAGGAAAATTAGTAATTAAGGATTCGATCAAAATAGGAAATTTGAGCTACCTCCATAAACAACTGTAATAGATTTGAGTTGCTTGGAAGTTTACACTTATGAAAATTTTAGTAATTTGGTTAATTCGAGGCTATAGAGTTTTGATTTCGCCATTGTTTCCCCCGACTTGTCGCTTTCATCCGACTTGTTCAACCTATGCCTTAGAAGCAATAGATAAATTTGGAGCTTGGCGAGGCGGAAGGCTGGCAATAGGGCGGATATTGCGTTGTCATCCTTTGCATCCAGGCGGTTACGATCCAGTACCGGACGAATAGCAGCGCTGAGCGGGCGCGATTAACGTACAGTTTTTGTTACCCATCTATATGATCGTTTCACCTGGCGTTCGATCTTAACACTACGTTTTACTTGCTTGCGGACGATCCAGGTTGTGCGTTTAACACTTGAGCGTGTTATTCTTTTCTGTTTTTTATTGATAATTCGATTGGTCGGTGCGATCGCATATGGTGGTTTGGAAAGAGAAATTGGTAATCTTCTGGGAATGGGGGTTAGTCGTTGAGAAATAGAGCCACGTTTTGGTCTTGCTACAACACTTTTTGTTCGTCGTGGTTGAGTATTCTTGCCTGAGCTAGTAACTTTGAGGGATGGTTTTTTAGAAGTGGGTAGGGGTTGTCTAGCAACAGGGCGTTGCGATTGACTGGCGACACCTGTTTTAGCTGCGGGTATTTTGGCTGCTGCTGGTTGAATAATTGGTTTAACCTGTTTCTGTCTATCAGGATTCTCAGTTTTTCTGGTTGCACCGATTGCATTGGGCGATTTGCTTGCTGCTTTATTCTGCTGTTCCTTGTCCCATTGCTCGATCGCTCCCTGTGCTTGTTTGTGCGGGCTGGTTTGCTCAATAGCTTTAGCTTGTGCGCCCCCACTTAGCTTTTTTAATTCATCATCTTTTGTAGCTGTTTCCAACAAGCGATTAGACCATTGAGTAATTAACTGCTTAGCCACTGGATAATTAGCATCAGTTGGGGGAATTTTAACCGCCAGGGCGATCGCTGCTGGAAAATTTTGCGCTGTTGCTAGTTGCTTAGCCTGAGCGAGATCGCACTCATATTCTAGGGCTTGAGCTTGTGTGTTTGTGTTTGCAGCTTTAAGGTTTGTTTGTGATCGATCTACACACTCTCGATCTTTTGCCTCTGCTTTGACAGTAGCAATTCGATCCAGCGTTTTCTCTGAATTTGCCACAGGAAACCAATCAATGGTGTAAACTGCAGCCAAACTCATTAACATAGCGGTAATAGCTGCGCCAATTTTCAGCCGACGCGGCTTTTTGGTGACAGGAATAACAGCATGAGTTGGCTGTAAAACCTCGGTTAGTGTGGAATTAGCACTTGAATTTGAGATTTGTGCTTCCGATGAGACAAAGACTGTGGGATCACTCGTCAGTTGTGTGTTGTAAGTGGCGAGTAGTTTTTCTCCCTCCACTGCCTCAGCTTCCTCAGCTCTCTCAGATTCCTCAGCTTCCGCCGTCAACTCTAGTTGTTTCACTGCTGCTAATGCTTCTGTCGCTGAGGAATAGCGGTTTTTGAAGTTGTAGCGTACCATCTTTGTCAGGACAGATGCGATCGCCTCACTCACATCTACCAGATGTCGCCATGCAATTTCCCCATTCTCAGATTCTTCATGTAATTCTGTCGGAGTTACACCTGTTAATGCTTGGATGGCAATCATCCCCAAGGCATAAATATCACTATTCGGTTGAGGTCTACCTCGGCCTTGTTCTGTCGGCATATAGCCAGGAGTCCCGATCGCGATCGTTGGCGATGGCTGATGAGCTAGGATCGAATTTGACTGCTCTGGCGCTGTAATTACTTGTGTCCAGGCTTGTTTGACCGAGCCGAAGTCAACTAAAACTATTTTACCGTCCTCAGCGCGGCGA
>DATNQH010000107.1:0-13930 GCA_036704105.1 Leptolyngbyaceae cyanobacterium
GGTAGCTAAAGAGTAAAGTTTTCTTGGAAGCTTTGACGAGTGAGCGGCTGCTCTAACTCCAAACCTTCTCCACTTAAGACTTCTAAGGGTTTTCCTTCCACTTCAATCCAAACTCGATCTGATGGCTGTAAACTCGTGGCAGTGTAAACTACTTGTGCAACACGACCGATCATAGCGGCACTGCCACCTCCGTTGGTAAATTCTTGAGATAAATCAATGTGAATGCCATCAGGGTTTACTTTCAAACTTCGCAGCTTTGTTCCTGCTGGAATAGTAGTACTAACAGCGGCATCTTTGGGTCCTGCTAACAAGCCGTTAAAAGCAGTTTCTAAAACAGTACTGGGTTGTTCAGCAGTAGTTGTAATCGTCTTTGGCACTAGTTTTTGTTGATCGCCCGTATCCGTCAGCCAATAAACTTGTACTTTTTGCTCTGCCTTAAACTCCACAGTTGGAGGTGGCGATGACTGTTGATTTGTCTCAGAAGGTGGGGTGGTTTGAACTTCCCCGCTAGAATGCCAATGCCACCAAGCAGCACCTCCGCCAGCGGTAACAGCTACTGTAGCAATAGCCGCGATCGCTCCTACAGAAATACGTTGTTGTCGTTGTTGTTTTACCATGTGAAAAACGCTCCTTAAGGCTGTAACAAAATCGGGATGAGGAGGAAAACTATAATAATAGCTACGTTGACGACTTACGATTCTGCCATAATTGCGAAGATGGTTCCACTTGGAGAAATCCTACAATTTCTAATTTTTGTGGATTCACCTTTAATTGTAAAATTCGCGCCTTGAGTCCGTACTCGTCTAAATTGCGCAAATCCAGTTTTTTACTAACAGAAGTTGCGATCGCGCTCACAAGTTGTTGTGTTACCTCCTCTCGATTGACATACACTACTGGCTTGACTAGCTGGATTTGTCGCCCAGCTACTACGCCTAACCCAGACTCGGCTGCGATCGCAATCGTCGGCTGATTATCTGCTGTTAATTCGACAGAGAACCGCAGGCGATCGTTAGGTAATAACTCTACCCTAGGATTCGCAAACTTGTAGCTGGTTTGTGAATCTTCATCTTGCCTCCCTATTTCGGGTATGTCCAGATCGCGCAAAATCTTTGCTACGGTTGGGGACTGTAGAACTTGGTTAATATCCCCCTGCTCTAACACTAAACGCACCCCAGCAGAGAGAGAATGCCTTAATTTTGGCTGTTTCTTGCCTAGACTTTGCGGATCTAGATCGATTGGATCGGTTTCTAATTCCACTTCAGCAATGCGAATATCTTGCTGTTTCAGCTTTAAACCCCGACCTGCTATTCGCACTCGTTCCACCTTTCCTTGAAGGAGGTGGTAACTTGGCGCATTGTCTACTCGTACTTCTAGCCGATCTACCTTGTTTAACTGGGAACGAATAGCATTTTCAGCAGTGCGATCTACGGCTAACCCAGTTGGCGCAATTAAACCAAGTAAGCTAGACAAAAGGATGGTAAGGAATTCCATTTCAGTTATTGCATCTCTCTTTGCATCGCCTCAATTGAATTTTTTGCTTAAGAGCAAACTTACACTAGTTTGTTTGCGAAAAGTTTTTATAGCTTGAATTTTTCGCCTTAACTTAAGCAAATCCTGCACCATCACCTCTAAATTGTTGTCCTCCTGATGTTCAATTCCCGATTGATTGAGAATCAGATCAAGTTTATGCTCGTGCTGCTTGAGTTGCTTGCTTTGTGTATTTTTTTTACAAGTACAACCTTTGGCAAAAGCAAGAACTAAGTTGTATTACGACTTATTTTCGTCGATCCACTGTTTGAGTGTGGCAGCAACTTCATCAATGGCAATTTCCTGAGATTGATGATTACGCCGGAGGACGACTTCGACTTTGCCATTAGCAAGCGATCGCCCAGTAACAATTCGATAAGGAATTCCAATCAGATCGGCATCTTTGAACTTCACCCCAGCGCGTTCGTCGCGATCGTCGAGTAAAGTTTCAATTCCCGCTTGATGTAATTGATCGTAGAGTTTTTCCGCCGCTTGGACTTGTTGAGTGTCAGCAATATTGGGGATGCAGATGATGGCTTGGTAGGGAGCGATCGCAACAGGCCAAATGATTCCATCTTTGTCGTAAGATTGCTCTACAGCCGCTTGTGCCAGGCGTGACACCCCTACGCCATAACAACCCATCACCAAGGGAACTTCTTCACCCTGTTCGTTGGTGTAGGTAGCTCCCATCGCTTTCGAGTATTTAGTACCTAATTGAAAAATGTGTCCGATTTCAATGCCTCTAGCACTTTTCAGAATTTGGTTGGAGTCATGGATAGCGCGATCTCCTGGCCTTGATTTGTTGACATCTATCACTTGTTGTGATATGTCAAATTCTTCACCCCAGTTAGCTCCAACTACGTGGTAGTTTGATTCATTTGCCCCTGTAACAAAATTTTTCAAATCTACAACTGTTTTATCAACCAATCGTAAAAATTTAGAATGCACCTCCCCCTGCCCCCTCCTACCAGAGGGGGTGGTAATGTAGTCATCGGCAAGATCGGGGGCAATGTAGCCAAGAGGTAAAGATTTAGCTGCCCATTTTTGCTGTGTCTCCACATCTGGTACTGTTAAGGCAAGAAGAGCTTTAGCGCCATATTGGGGTGCAAGCCTGGTCAACTCATTCTGTAACTTAACTTCATTGACTTCGCGATCGCCTCGAATGCTTACCAGTACCAGTACATTCATGCCGTTGTCATAAACTGCCTGGTAGAGGACATTTTTTACTACTTGAGTAGGGGAACACTTGAGGAATTGGCAGAGTTTCTCAATTGTTTCTGTTCCTGGTGTTTCCCGTTTTTCATAAGTTGTAAAGGGTGATGGTTTGGAATCAGCGGGTAAAGAAACAGCCTTTTCTACATTGGCGGCATATTTGCCATCATCTGTGTAAAGCACCTCATCTTCGCCAGCATCTGCCAACACCATAAATTCTTGTGATTCAGCACCGCCAATTGCGCCTGAATCTGCCTGGACTGCACGGAAAGCCAAACCACAACGACGCAGCATATTGCTGTATGCTTGATACATATCCTGATAAGTTTTTCTGAGGCTTTCCTCATCAGCATTGAAAGAGTAGCCATCCTTCATAATGAATTCCCGTCCTCGCATTAAACCAAAGCGGGGGCGAATTTCGTCACGAAACTTTGTTTGGATTTGGTAGAGGTGTAGGGGTAGCTGACGATAAGAACGGATTGTATCGCGGGCGATCGCTGTAATCACTTCTTCATGGGTTGGGCCGAGTCCCAATTCCCGTTCTTGCCGATCTTTGAGGGAAAACATGATACCTTCAGCTTTAGTATAAGTATCCCAACGTCCAGATTCGCGCCACAATTCAGCTGGTTGTATTTGCGGTAACAGACACTCTTGTGCGCCTGTAGCGTTCATTTCTTCCCGCACTATCTGAGAAACTTTTTGCAGCACCCGCCACATCAAGGGTAGGTAGGCGTAGACACCGCTACCGATGCGACGAATATAACCCGCACGGACTAATAGTTTATGACTGGGGATTTCAGCTTCGGCTGGATCTTCCCGCAGCGTGACAAAAAGCATTTGAGACAGTCGCATCGCTTGTTCCCTTTCCCAATCTGACGAGCATCATCAGATCAGTCTAGAGCATTAGCTGCCTCAAAGAATTCAAGTTCCTGTAGCTGAGCGTTGGATTTCCACACGCAGTCACCGCTCAAATTTAAGGCGGCTGGGGCAGGTTTGGCAGGGGGATACTCAAAAGTGCCGCAACTGCAGAGTAGTTGCCATTTTTCGAGTACTGCTTTTTTGCAGCAATGTATCTATATACGGTTTTTCTCAGAAGGGTGGAAGTGTCCTGATGCAGGAGTTTTGAACCTGAGTAGATTTGACCACCCTTTCAGAAAAAATAGATGGCGAGTTATACCTTCGTGCTGAAACTGATTCAAAGTAACTCTGCTTCTTCAAACACCAATTGGGCTGATAGTTCCAAACCAGTCAGCAACGGATCTACAACTTTGGTATTGCCTGTATAAAGCTGACTTTGACCATTTGGAAAAAAGGCTGTGATGCTCATAGCTTCAGGATTGACAACCCAAACCCGCAATATCCCATTCGCTAAATAGTCTTGAGCCTTATTCTCAAAATATTGCATTGTTTGACCAGGAGAGATAATCTCAATTGCCAGTTCAGGAGATACCGGACAGGCTTCATTTTGTTTCCAGCTTTTAGGCAAGCGTTCATATGAAATGTAAATTAAGTCTGGCGTTGGCACCCAATCTTTACCTTCACGTTTTAATGCAATCGCCCATTCTGGTTTGACTCTTCCCTTACCCCGACACCAAGCGCGAATCAGCACTAAAAAAGCTGACTGCAAAGAAGAATGGAAATACTTTGGTGACACTTTGGGTATTGCTTGACCATCTACTAATTCATATGCTGTTTCTCCTGCTGGTAAAGCCCAGAATTGCTCTAGGGTGAGTTCGGTTTTTGTAGTCATAGTCAACTACTCTTTAAGCTGGTGGCCAAACATATCTTTTAGACAGTATGCAAGCTGATGACAGTATTAGTTACATAATAGTTAGACTGCGGGGAGTATTTGGGCATACTACGAACAAATGTTACATATTGCTGTAAGGAGCCAGTATGACCTCTCGCAACAAGCAAAGCCCGTCAACATCAGGTGTTAGAAATTCTCAATTAGCTGTTTATTATTTTGCTGGTGCTGCATTAATAGCTTTTGCTCTCATGAGTCAGTCTTCGCTAGGCAATCCATTCATTGTTTGGTCTGTTATTTTATTTATTTCAGCTTGCCTAATCTTTATTTCCACACCAACAGGACGAGCTTTTGTGGCTAAATGCTCGGAAAAAGAGCTTGATGGACAATTCAAATCTGTATCGGCTTTGCAAAAAGAAAAGCAAATTCAAGAACTTTCTTCAAGACAGCTGTTGTCCGCTAACGAGCAATTTGTTTTCAGTCAATGGGCGACTTATCAAGGTGGGGTTGCAGGCTATCCGAATGCGGCAGTTTTGTATGGTGTAGCGGTTGTGCTTACTGATTCCTTCGTATTCTTCGATAAGAGTATATTATTCAAGCTTCCATACATGAAAGTACTTGAGGTTAAGCTTGACTATTTTCAGCCTGGTGCTGTTCGAGGCTTTTTAGCGGCTGGTGCAGTTGGAGTCCAACTTCAACAAACCCAAAACATTTTGGAGATTCGTTACCTAGACGATAACAGAACTGAGCGTAGTGCTAAATTTCAGATTCATGGTTCTGCCACAATTCCAGGAGAAGCTGTCAAGGCTCGTGAGCTTCTTAATCAGTTACTTGAGTTCAAAGGTAGTTTCGCATCTACTTCCAGTGTGACCGATCCGATGGCAAAGCTTGAAAAGTTGAAGGCGCTGAAGGATAAAGGAGTAATTTCAGAAGCTGAATTTGAAATGAAAAAGCGTATATTGCTAGATCAAATGTAGAGATATATGACGTTTGCTATGGTAGTCTAACACTTCATTGGAACGGACGGACGACAGAACTCACGCTTGTTTTTAATTCTCTCGCCGCCGCTTAATTTCGCCGTTGGACAGCAAAATTGAAATATAAAAATAAGAGCGATCGCATCTAAACTTAAGGTTGCGCTTGCTAACAACAGTAAGCATAGCAACAGACCAAACTTGATCAACGGCTTTCCTATTCCACCTCTCAACTAAAACTATCGATAGCTAAATTCTGCTGCTTTTTGTCCCACAACTTCCGGCGCACCAACTTTTAAATTCAAAGAGGCAGCGTGAACGGTTAACCAAGGCTGACCGATATTTAAACTGGCAAAAGGACTCTCAGCCGGAATTTCTAATTTAGAACCGACTAAACCAAAGCGAGATTCAACTTCAGCCGGGAATAAAAGTAAATTAGATCCTAAAGTACTGAAACTAGATGCACCTAAGCGCTGTTTCAATCCAAAACTTTGACGATTGTAGCCAAGACTACAAAGCGTTCTGTTTCCTTGACGGACAGTGACGCGGTTATCATGCTCCCAAGTAAATTCAGCCATTTCTTTGGGTAAACCCCAAATTTCTCGACCACCAGCTACGGAGTCAGAATTATCTACATAAATATGAGAAACCCAACCGCCGAAATTGCCTTTGTAATTTAAAAAAGCGGCAATTACAATTAATTCGCTGTATTCAAGTACTGAACCTTGCCCGTAATAGGATAGATAAACTCCTCCCAAGGTTTTACCAGGAAAAACCGAAATAATGTTTAACTCTGGGGGAATGAGGGGGCGCACTCGGTCAATATCCAATAGGTGTAAGGTTTGGAAAGCGTATCCTTTGAGCGTCCAGGGTGATTGAGGATAGGGCATAATCAGATTTTAGATTTTAGATTTTGGATTTTAGATTGGTAAATGGTAGAGACGTAGCAGTGCTACGTCTGTACTGGTGGTTGCTATTACCCATTACCCATTACCTATTACCAATTTCCAAACCAAAAAAAATCCCCATTCAGAGGAATGCTGGAATGGGGAAGATTAACTATTTCTTAGCTAGACAAGTAGCAATTACTTGCTTTCGGTGAAGTCAGCGTCGATGACATCATCGCCACTGGGGGCTGAGCTAGAACCACCGCTACCATCTGGGCTAGCACCATCAGGCGCTGCACCGCCACCAGCTTGTTGATAAATGTTGGTGCCGATGCTGTAGAGAGTTTGTTGCAGTTCGGGCATCAACCGCTTGATCTCCTCGTCGTCTTCCTTGGAAATGGCATCGCGCAAGTCTTTGACCAAACCTTCAACTTTGGTTTTGTCATCAGCAGGAACTTTATCGCCCAAGTCTTTGATCTGCTTCTCAGCTTGGTAGGCTAAAGAGTCAGCTTGGTTCTTGCGATCAACTTTCTCACGCCGCTCTTTGTCAGTTGAGGCATTTTGTTCGGCTTGCTTGACCATGCGCTCAACTTCACTCTTATCTAGAGTAGAAGCGCCAGTAATGCTGATTGATTGCTCTTTACCACTACCCTTGTCTTTGGCGGTGACGTTGAGAATACCGTTAGCATCAATGTCGAAAATAACTTCAATTTGAGGTACGCCACGAGGTGCTGGAGGTATACCATCTAGGCGGAATGTACCCAAGCTCTTGTTGTCGTTGGACATCTCCCGTTCGCCTTGGAGGACGTGGATTTCCACGTTGGTTTGACCATCCACAGCCGTAGAGAAGACTTCTGACTTCTTGGTGGGAATTGTGGTGTTGCGAGGGATAATCCGAGTCATGACACCACCAAGGGTTTCCACACCCAAGGAAAGAGGACTCACGTCTAACAGCAAGATACCTGTGACATCGCCAGCCAAAACGCCCGCTTGAATTGCCGCACCGACTGCTACCACTTCATCTGGGTTTACGGTTTGGTTGGGGTCTTTACCCAGGGTTCGCTTAACTATCTCTTGTACGGCAGGAATGCGGGTAGAACCACCGACTAATACTACTTCGTCGATCGCATTTTTATCTAACTTGGCATCGCGCATTGCGTTCTCTACGGGAACGCGACAGCGATCAATCAAGTCAGAACAAAGCTCTTCAAATTTGCCACGAGTCAGCGTCATATCCAGGTGCTTAGGCCCTTCCTGGGTAGCGGTGATAAATGGCAAGTTGACTTCCGCTTGAGTAACGCTAGACAGTTCGATTTTGGCTTTTTCTGCTGCTTCAGTCAGACGTTGTAGAGCTTGTTTGTCTTTACGCAGGTCAATCCCTTCTGTCCGGCGGAATTCTTCAGCTAAGTAGTCAACGATTTTTTTGTCGAAGTCGTCACCACCAAGGTGAGTATCACCACTAGTAGCTAGCACTTCAAACACACCATCCCCTACTTCGAGGATGGATACGTCGAAGGTACCACCACCAAGGTCAAATACTAGGATAGTTTCGTTGCTCTTCTTGTCAAAACCGTATGCCAGAGAAGCGGCGGTAGGTTCGTTGATGATCCGCAGCACTTCAACTCCAGCAATGCGGCCAGCATCTTTGGTAGCTTGACGCTGAGAGTCATTGAAGTAAGCGGGAACAGTGATTACTGCTTGAGTTACTGTTTCACCCAAATACTTACTGGCATCTTCCACCAGCTTGCGGAGAACTTGAGCAGAGATTTCTTCTGGGGCAAATTGCTTACTAGCAGCTGGACAGTCCAGCTTCACATTGCCGCTATTGTCGCGCAGGACTTTGTAAGAAACTTCGGTGGCTTCGTTAGTCACTTCTTCGTATTTGCGACCGATGAAGCGCTTGACCGAGTAAAAGGTGTTTTCCGGGTTCATCACCGCTTGGCGCTTGGCAATTTGACCGACCAAGCGATCGCCATTTTTGGCATAAGCTACTACTGACGGCGTTGTCCGAAAACCTTCGGCATTAGCAATTACGGTGGGTTTACCACCTTCCATTACTGCGACGCAGGAGTTAGTCGTACCTAAGTCAATTCCAACTACTTTTGCCATTAGAGGTTCTGGCTCCCTTATTAACTACTAAATCTGTTGAGGACACTACAGCTAAAAATTGAATCAGCAGCGTTCGATGCTTCAATAAAATTGCATTTTTGTACCGATCTCTATACTGAGCGTGGGTAGCTACTTGATGAAGGGTGGTTTGCCGAACCTAATTTAGGACGGTTAGCCTATCACTAGTACTTCAACGCTCAAACATTTTTATCGCTTTATCGCTGCTCGATTGCATTCACTTTGTCTAATGTAGTGAACTAAAGGCGTTGAGGAGTTGGGGCGAACCGTAATTGATTAGGTGTGTTTGCCGTCAATTGCGAAAATGGAGGAATAGAGAGACAGCTTGCGATCGCCCACTCAGCCACTACTAATAATATTAATCAAGCATTATCGTTAAAATTGTAAGTCTGAGCGCTTGCTATTTCCACTCCTAACTCCTATGGTCTCTCTACCTCCCAGCTTACAAACCAGACTTGCATCACCTCTAAAAATCGGCTCGTTTGAAGTCAAAAGTCGGGTGTTACAGTCGCCGCTATCTGGTGTTACCGATCTGGTGTTTCGTCGTCTAGTGCGACGCTACGCCCCTGAATCAATGATGTACACCGAGATGGTTAATGCCACTGGGCTGCATTATGTCAAACAATTGCCTAAACTTATGGAGGTAGACCCGAACGAAAGACCGATTAGCATTCAATTATTTGACTGTCGCCCCGATTTTTTGGCAGAAGCAGCGGTGATGGCTGTGGAGGAAGGGGCTGATACGGTTGATATTAATATGGGTTGCCCAGTAAATAAAATTACGAAAAATGGTGGTGGTTCTTCGTTGCTGCGACAACCAGAAGTAGCTGAAGCGATCGTGCGATCAGTAGTTAAAGCCGTAGATGTACCAGTTACAGTTAAAACTCGTATTGGTTGGACTGATAAAGAAATTACTATTTTAGACTTTGCCAAGCGCATGGAGGATGCAGGGGCGCAGATGATCACCGTTCATGGACGTACCCGCGCTCAAGGTTACAATGGTGCGGCAAAGTGGGAATGGATCGCACGGGTAAAGGAAGTGCTATCGATTCCTGTGATTGCCAATGGCGATATTTTTTCCGTAGAAGCGGCGGTGAAGTGTTTGGAGCAAACTGGTGCTGATGGGGTAATGTGTTCGCGGGGAACGTTGGGTTATCCGTTTTTGGTAGGAGAGATCGATTATTTTCTCAAGACAGGGCAAGAATTACCATCTCCTACACCAATCCAACTGCTCAAATGTGCCGCAGAACATCTACAAGCGTTGTGGGAATATAAAGGCGATCGCGGTGTACGCCAAGCTCGCAAACACATGACTTGGTACGCTAAGGGTTTTACTGGTGCAGCCGAGTTGCGAGGTCAACTAAGTGTAATTGAAACAGTTGAACAGGGATTAGAACTAATTAACAAAACAATAGACCAAATGGAACTTGGAAGATCTTCATCTGAAGTCGGAAATATTTTACTAGCCACTAGCCCCTAATCAAAATAAGTCGTAAGTCGTAAGTCGTAAGTCGTAAGTGAAACAGCCATTGTTTATAAATTGCGGGTTTTATAAATAGTCTTGAAACCCCTTGTTACTTACGGTTTACGACTTACGTACTTATTTTGACTGCTTGGCGTTTTATTTGCAAAGCTGCTTTAACTCTTTCGTATTCAGCCTCAATTTGGGATAATTTTGGTTCGCGCTCTTGAATTGTTCCTGCCCGACCGATCGCTTCGAGTTCTTTACATAGATTACCCAAATGTGTAGCACCAAGCATCGTACTGCTTGACTTTAAAGTATGAGCCGATCTATGCAATGTCTGTACGTCTTTTAGGGCGATCGCGTCAGCTATTGCTTGCAGCAGTTTAGGTGCATCTTCAAGGTAGGCATCAATCACTTGTGCTAAAACTTCCTCTGCACCCTCACCTGCCATATCCCTGATGATTTGTAGCGCCTTCGTATCAAGAGGAGTTAGGGGATGGGGTGATGAGGTGATGGGTAGAGGGGAGGAGTGGGGGAAAACTATTATTTCCCCTTGTCCCCTTGCCAGTTCCCAACCCCTAGCCTCTAGTCCCTCAATTGGTTGACACTTACCCAATGCCTTAACTAATTTCTCTACTTCAATCGGTTTAGTCAGGTAGTCGTCCATACCTGCATGAATACACAGTTCGCGATCGCCCTGCATTGCATTAGCTGTCATCGCAATTATTCGAGGACGCGAGGGAGATTTCCATCTTTGGCAAATTTGACGGGCGGCTTCTAATCCGTCCATCTCTGGCATTTGCACATCCATCAACACTACATCATAGAATTGTTGCTGCAAAGCTTCTAACACTTCTAGTCCATTACCAGCTACATCTGCCTGACACCCTAGACGCTGCAACATCAGTAGCGCTACCTTCTGATTCACCAGATTGTCCTCAGCAAGTAAAATTCGTAAGGACTGAACCGAGGTAGCAGCAACTTGAGAATCAAATTTGGTGATAGTAGTAGCAGGCACTACTTTAAAAAGCTCTTCGTTCAAGCTCCGAAGCAACACACTATGAAGTTGGGTTTGTTTGACTGGCTTGTTCAAGCAAGCGGATAAATTAACATCAACGGACTGATCGCTTGGTTTTAGCTTACCAATTGAGGTTAACATCACCAGTGGTAGTTCCTGACACTCTGGGTACTTGCGAATTTCTGCGGCAAGAGCCAGTCCATCCATCTGCGGCATCTGCATATCCAAAATTGCAATGTCAAATGGCTCTCCTTGACTCAGCCATGCCAAAGCCTCCGCCCCTGTTGCCGCCGCACGGGGAAGCATTCCCCAAGACTGGGTTTGCAGAGTTAAGATTTTGCGGTTAGTGGCGTTGTCGTCTACAATTAACAGCCGCTTCCCATTTAATAGTAGCTTCCCATTTAATAGTAGCTGCATACTATCATCAGCCAACGATATTGTCTCAGGCACAGATTCTGCAAGGATCGTGAAATAAAAGGTGGAACCTTTGCCTACTTGGCTTTCAACCCACATCCGACCGCCCATCATTTCGCACAATCGTTTACTGATGGCTAATCCTAGCCCCGTGCCACCATAGCGACGAGTAGTAGAGGAATCAACCTGGCTGAAAGACTGGAACAGGCGATCCATCCTTTCTAATGGAATACCAATACCTGTATCTTCGATCGCAAATTGAATTTCATAACAGGGGCTAGAAGTTAGGGGCTGGAGACTAGGGGAAGAGGAATTAGAGTGTGAACCAGAGATTGCGTCTCCAATCCATAGCTTTGGGTTGGGTTTCCAAGAAACTAGCCCCAAGTCGCTATTCCCTAGTTTTTGGACTGTCACCGAAACTACCACTTCGCCAGCGTCAGTAAATTTGATCGCATTACTGAGTAGGTTAAGCAAAATTTGGCGTAGCCGGGTAACATCGCCGACGATCCTATTTGGCGTTTGAGGATCGATGGGCGATGTCAGCTCAATATTTTTTTCTGCCGCTTGGAGAGCCAGTAGATCCAGTGTCTCCTCGATACAAGTTCGCAGATTGAATGGTTGTTCTTCTAATTCCAGCTTTCCTGACTCGATTTTGGAAAAGTCTAAAATATCATTAATGATGGCCATTAATGCGTCAGCACTGCTGTGGATTGTCTGCACAAATTCCTGCTGTTCGGGTAGCAGTTCGGTATCGTCGAGGAGCAATCCCGTCATACCAATCACTCCGTTCATGGGAGTGCGGATTTCGTGGCTGATGTTAGCTAGAAATAAGCTTTTGGCTTGATTTGCGCTTTCAGCCACAGCACAAGCTTGTTCGGTTGCTTTTTGCATCATCTCTAGCCTTGCCTGGGAGACAATTAGCTCTTGGTTAGCGGCTTCTGCTTGCTCCAGTGTTTGCTTTAAATCTGCTGTTCTTTGTGTTACTTCTTGCTCTAGTTGAGCATTGTGGTTGGCTAATTTAGCATTTGCTAGTGCGATCGCACTAGCCATTGAGTTGAATGAAGCGGCTAAATAACCCAACTCATCTTGTCTGGTTGCATCCAAATGAATATTTAAGTTTCCTTCAGCAATCTTCTGTGTAGCTTTGAGTAACTGCTGTAAGGGCGTGCCAAGTTGCTGGCGTAAAGTAAAAAATAGCACCAATACTTCAACCAGCAACGAAATCAAACCCAAAATTAAAACAAAACGAACTGTTAGAAATGCCTGCTGTGCCAAAATTGACTTTGGAAACACCACCACAAAATACCAATCTGGGCCTGGAATTTTAGTTACGGCGAGGTATTCTCCATCCTTGGTATTTTCAATTACAATTGCGCTAGGGGTTTTATCTCGCACCAGTTGAAATATCTTTTTCAAATGGCGATCGCTCGACTTAGAAATGTCAAAATTACCCTCGCTGTCCTGAATTTGCTTCATTAAATTTGGGTGAGCAATCAAGCGACCATCTTTTCGGAAGATGATGTTATAGGTTCCTTTAAGCTGGTCATTGACAGTTCGCTCGATCAGTTGATTGAGCAATAGATCATGCCCAACTGTAGCAATATGCCTGTGGCTCACATAAACTGGGGATACAGAAGATACCATCCAAGCTTTGATCCAAGGGTCATAGTAAGCCCCAGTCCAAACAGTTTTTTGCTCTGGGTTATGCTTCTTGTCAGCGATCCAGAAGTACTCCTCACCTGGTTCGTAGCTATCTGGCCCTTGTTTCTGAACGATATTAACCGTAGGCCAGTAGGAAATTGAGAAATTTTCTGGTGTCAAAAAGTAGGTACTTGCAAAACGGTTCTTCCAGGCAGGTCCATATTGATTAGCTAGTTTGTAGAATATCAATACGCGACGTTGAATGTCAGTGTCGATGGTTAACTTAGGATCGATAAACAAGCCTGCTTGTCGTCTATGGTCAAAGCTTTCCGGGCGGTTTCGCGTCACACCATCTTTATACTTAACAAAAAGTTGATCGAATTCTTCGCGCGGATCTTGCTCGCCGCGTTCCTTAAGTTGCCGCAACAACTCCTGTTTCAACACAGTTAGATTATCTTCGGCTAAAGTAAATAAGCTCGTTTCAGTTTGACCGCGTTGGAGAGCATATTTTTCTAGCTGCTCTTTTGTTTGAGCCTCTAAAATGGACAAGATATGAATATAGCTAACTGCACTAGAGGCGACAATTACAACAGCAACCCTCAGCGCCATTTTGCTCAGCGTTTGCCATGTTAGCGATCCTCTTGCCATGCGCTTAAAAAACATATATACAATTCCGTCTGCTGTTCATGGACTGAGTCCAAAATCTATATACATTCAGTATTCCCACTAAGGGCAAAAATCGCACCTTGTAGCTGCCTTTGAGCATTCAACTGCTCGATTTTTATCTTTAACAAAAATTTACAAATTGGCCGCTAAAAATGCGTGATTTACTCGATGCTGGAATTAACAAAAACAAGTCAAAGTTAAGCTAGTGACTTTAGTTAGACTTTCAGGGGGTGCGAACATGAAATAAAATTT
>DATNQH010000108.1:0-5758 GCA_036704105.1 Leptolyngbyaceae cyanobacterium
ATGCTGACGGTGACCACAACCCTACGCGCTCAAAACCGTTCAGTGTTGGACTATCTAATTCATGCCTGTCGCGCTGCACGGCAGGGGAAGCCTGCTCCGTCCTTATTGCCCGCTGATAGCTCTACCCCTTGAACGATTACAATTCATCTTTCCGTGTATATGAAATATAAGAAGGTTGATTTGTAGTATTAGCAGGTGTATTATTTACCGGGGGTGTAATCTGACTAGAATTTGATAATGAAGTTGTACTCTGAGAAGTTGGAGCCTGCGAGACACTCTGTTGACGATACTGGGGTGGTACTTGGGGCGGTGGAGAAGGTTGCTTTGTCTGCGAGGGACTTGTAGCTGGAGATTTACTTAAAGGCTGCGAAGCTGATTGTTTTGAAGTCTGGCTTGATGGTGTTGAAGATGGAACGGCTTGAGTAGCCTTTGGTGGAGTTGTTGTAGATTTAACTGTTGCCGCTACTCTAGAAGAACCTGTAGCAGTCGGTATTTTAGCAGTACCAGGAACACCAGGAAAGATATCAACACCAAGCTTTGCTTTCCTTTCACACCAGTAGCACTTGCCGTAACTACGACTGTAGTGATGGCTGTCTACTTTGCCGCAAACTGTTAAATAATTAACCGCAACTTCTAAGGCATTGTGCCAATCTTCAGCGGTTGGACGTAAATGGGGTGACGTGTGTCCGTCGTTGAAGCATTGGAGAAAACAGCGCTTGATTTCTGGATGGACGACATCGAGAGGAATAGTATTTTGACTAGGGTGGATTAAACTATTTTGACCACCGTACCAGAAACCTTGGCGAATCAATTCATTTTGTTCTGGAGAATCACCCGAACCTACCCACTGTCCTGAAAAAGGATGGTAGCCAAACAGTAGATAATGAATCAGTACCGCTAGGCGAAAACGGTCATGAATTTCTCTCTGATTGATCTTAGAAAAATCTTTGCCTAACAGTTCAACGGGGGTAAAGCCTTCCGAACCAACTGTGCAGCGATAGACTTTTCCTGTTTGGGAGTCGTGAACTTGAAAGGAATCAGTATCAATTACTGCAACTAAGGCACGGTCATTTACTAAAATATTCTGCGGCTTAATATCACCTAAAATATAGCCTTTTTCATGAATTGACTGAATAATCCAGGCAGTATTTAGCGCTGTTGCGTGGAGATAATACCAGTTAAATCCAGGTGCTTTCCTTCTACGCAGGCTGGGATTATAGACTGTAGTTAGTTCTCGACTCTGCCCAATTGCAGGCATCAAAAAGCCTACAATAGCCCCACTTTGATTTTTCAGCAAATCCTGGGGAAAAGCTATGGAGACATGATTTTGACTCTTCATCGGATCTGCTGGAGGATTCGTCAGCATCACTTTTAGCTTCTCAATCCTCTCCCTTGTGGGGTTGTGGTAAATTTTTGCTAGGTAGCCGCTCTCATTAGTTTCCCAAACCTCTCCTTCACCGCTACTAGCAATCTGATTACCCAAAGAAACAGATTTACCGTTACTAACGCGAGTGAGGACTGTCATATAAGCACAAAAATAAGGTTTTATCGTCGTCAGTACGGGCATTCAATCTGTCAGAATCTAGGAAGCAGATCAAATATTCGTCTGATTGTTCTGGATGGCTGGTTTCTTGCAGATACTCTTCTAAGGGTTGAAAGAAGGGGGTAAATGGTGTATTGTCGCTCATGCGAATTGCTACTCGTTCCAAGCCATCAGTTGAGGCACAAATAAACTCTGGCTTGCCCGAAAACACTCCTACCTTCATTTGATTCAAAGCATTCGCTGACGTGACAAAGGTTGTCTCGTTGATGTATTCCCCCTTGTCTGGCTCAAACAGCAGTATATGATCTTCTTGCTCAGGGCGCACTACAATAAATCCGTCCCCAATCTGCATAGCTGCAACCCAAGTCGGAGTAGCTATAACCACCAAAAGCGTACAAGCCAAGTCATCAATTGAGTAACCTTTGCTTAGTGCTTGTTCTTCCATTGCAGCTACTACTTTATTCACAGTCTGGGTAAAGAGTCTTCTAGCTTCTAACTCAGGTAAAGGTTGGGGGTTTATTCCCCCAACCTTCTTGTGTTTTTGCAGCCATTCCTCAACGCCCACCAGGTATTCCAACACTGTCTCGACTGCTAAGTTCGCACCAATATCTGCATATTTGGCACTACCAGCCCCATCTGCTACAGCACCGATAATCACATTGTTAAGGATTTTGCAGCCGCCATAATCTTGACAGGGCATTTGCTGCTTGATATGACTCGTTCCCACTGTAGAACGCGCGATCGCTTTCCAACTCATAAAATTTTCTCACTCGTTAGGTTGTAATTTGACCCCATCCCACAGGTGGTAGGGAAATCATTGTTCCCCCTACTTGGCTGCTTGAGACTCGTTTCATCGAAGTCGAAAGCCATTGGAACATTGATTTAAAATCCAAGCCATTCAACAACACGGGTGGACGTTCCAATGGGGCAATTTGCCTTAGAGTGTTCATATCTGCACCTTCCACACCAACGGCAAAGAACAACATCCTACGTTGTGCTTCAGCTTGTCTCACTCGTTGGGCTGCGTTGTACCATCTATCAGTAGGTGCGCCATCGGTAATTAAAAACACCCAAGGACGATAATATTGAACGCCGTTATTTTTGTATGTTTCCTTGCGCTCTTCCAGCAAATCCAGAGCATATTCAATCGCTTGTCCCATCGGAGTGACATCATCCGCTTTCAACTGGGGCGGGACAAAGTTGTCGATTGTTACAAAATCTTGAGCTAACCGCACTGGCCCAAATGTCACAACTGCTACTTCTACCCGTAGCGAAGCTATTTCATCCTTATATACTTCCTGCCTGAAAGCAGCAAGCCCCGCATTCAAATTATTAATTGGCGCACCTGACATCGAGCCAGATGTATCGCACAATAAGATTACTGGACAACGCGGTTCCGGGTTGTCAACAAATTCAGGCATTCCTACGGGCATTCTGGTTACTCCTACTACTCGCTGCTATGCTTAGAATGCCCAGACAGATCGGTGAATTTCACAGAAGAATATCAATTTAACGAACCGCCAAGAACGCCAAGGAAAGAAAGAGAGATGAGACAAGTCATTTAGGACTGCTATAGATCTAAATCCCTTGGTCGATAAACTGCACCAACAGAACGATCGCGATTTATTTCAATCACTAAATCAACCCAACGCGGATCTTTTGTCAAGGGTTTTATAAATAAATCTGGATGAAGCGATCGCCAAAAATACTCGACAAATTTATCGATTTGTGTATCATTCATTCCCGCTTTATCAGTAGCAATCATCTGATGTTCTGCTTGTTTTCGCCACTCTAAACTCAGGCGATAATCAACTGGATAAAGCACAATTAATCTATCTAGTTTTTCCCACAAAGGTATATAGTCTTTTAACCGAGCATTCATATCGCGGGCGAATTTGCGATCGCTTGGGGTAATAATTGGTGGTGGTGCAGTGTCAAAGTTACCAAGATTGATCGGTCGCACGCCAACAAACCAACCTTCAAATAAAATAATATCAGCACCAGTAATAATTTCAGGTGTGCTGCGATCGCCTGCACCTCCCCAAGCAGATTTGTCAAAGCGAGGAATTTGAATCTCTTGATTCAGATTCGACTGACGCAATCGATCTAGTACTGTTAAACCCAACTCGATATCGTGGGTTCCTGGAGGCCCTCGCCAAATTAAGCGGGGATCTTGCTGTTGCAAAGCAAGGCGATCGCTATATGTTTTGTATAAGTCATCCAATGATAAGCTGAGGGTGCGATATTCTAAATGCTTTAAAATTAGAGTCAGAATCGCCCCAAGAGTAGTTTTACCAGTTCCTTGTCCGCCCAAAATTCCTTGAATTAAAGGATGAGATTGTTTTTGGCGGTAAGATGCTATCTGTAAAGCCAAAGGTAGCCACAGATGCCAAAGAATAGGCAAAAATTCGTTTGGTGGTTGTTTGAGAGTAGTTTGACAGAATTGGCTAAAGGCTGGGTAAATATCACGTAGGAGTTGCGATCGCGCTTCTATGACTTCATCCACATTTTCTGGCGTAATCCTAAAAGCAAGGGCGCGCAATGTATCTAATAGTGCTGCTTCTGCTGCCAACTTTCGCCACTCGCCTACTTCATCCGTCAAAATTTGGCTCAGCCATGAATCTGGAGATAACGCCATATGTAAGGGCGGGTTTACCTAATGTATAAATTGTTTTGAACCATGAATGCGCCCATTGTAAAGACGTTGCAATGCAACGCCTTAATTGTAAAGACGTTGCAATGCAACGTCTCTACCACTTATCACCCTCTCGCCACTCGCCACTCACAACTCCTACGTCGCCACTCGCCACTCATTATTAAGAACCCAACTTGAATGCTTCCAGAAACAGACTGTAGATCAAACCAATCTTGAGTCCATTCAATGATTCTACCCAAAGCGATCGCCTGCGTTGCCGACCGCCACTGTAATAAATTCTGTCTACTATCTCGCACAATCCTACTAAAACAGCAGCACCAATAATATCCCAGTCAGCCGCTTGTCCCGCTGTGGTTGAAATTGCCGAACCGAGGAAAAAACCAAATAATAGGCTAATTACCAGCAAAGATAATCGCCGCCAGGGATTTAACAACCATCTACGCCACTGTAGGGCGATCGCATCTAAAATACCGTTAAGACGAGTATTTTGCATTGCTGGAAATTACTTTGAATATGCGTGTGAGCAAAATTCCCAATATTTCTTAGTTGGGTTATCGTGCAAGCTTTAAGCCTGTTTCAATAGTAATAGAGAGACTCTTCGTCAGAATACCACTAAATATATTAGAGCCTGAAGCGTCAACTATAGCGAATAATACTTATTCTTAACGAATATGAATACGAAATCCTCAGTATTTTATCCAGTGGTAATTTTTGCCTCTGTATTGGGAGTGGTTGGATTTTTGTTACTGGTGTGGTTACAGTTTACCGTCAGGATTGAACCAGTCGGCTCAGATGTTGCGCTGCTATCAGAGAAGAAAACACTTTTGCCGCAATCTCCATCAAGTGATGCTGCGGTATCTTCATCTGACGAACAAATTATTGCACAAGCAAAACCACTTCCTGCAGTTAAACAGGAAACTCCAACCGAGTCTAGTCCTCAGTCATCAGATGCGACAGCGATTTCAGGAGCTTTGCGTGTCAGGAATCAAACCGAACAACCATTAAGAGTAGCACTGTTGACGCGATCGGCGACGAATTCTTCTGCTACTAGCAAACCTAAATATGGCGAACCAGTCCACTGGGATTTTGCTCCAGGAGAAGGCAGTAGTCAAGGTTTGATTCTTTCTCTACCTGAAGGCAACCTGAAGTTGCACAAAGGTGATGTTATAGTTGCTTTTGCCCAAGATGGTTCCCGCCGCTATTGGGGCCCTTATGTCGTGGGTGAAACGGATGCACCACTTTTGAATCGCAAAACATCTGAATGGCAGTTGATTTTGCAACCCTAATTTAGGGGCTAGGGACAACGAAAGTATGAAGTGTAAAGTATGAAGGATGAAGGATGAAGGATGAAGTATGAAGTATGAAGTATGTTGAGACGCGATATATCGCGTCTGTGCGATCAAAGTATGAAGTGTGAAGTCAAATGTCAAATGTTAAAACCTCTTACATCGATCCTCTTACCCAACAGCCAAGCGCCAACGGCTGCGCCCTACCCTTCGGGAACGCCAATGACGAACGGGCTACATACTTCAACCTTCAACCTTCTGCCTTTATCCTTC
>DATNQH010000109.1:0-34485 GCA_036704105.1 Leptolyngbyaceae cyanobacterium
CGTCGCTGTCCTAAAGCGCTCAGCCACAGCAGCTTACGCTGATGTTGATAGCGAAAGGCATCTAGAACTTCGCGTCGGAAGTGGGGCCAGTTATCCAAGTCATGCCAGTACATCCACACCACCAAAGTCGGCTCGACATGGGCATAAGCCTGGAGTGTAAACGGGGATTGGGCAACAATTTCAAATGGCTGTCCCGCACCAACGAAGCCTAAAAAAGCTTCCTCTGGTGTTCTATTGATCCGTCGTGATGCTAACTGACTGGTGGCACTAACTTGAGCAGTACCGACTAGTCGCACAGCACCTCTTTGTACTAAATACAGTAGTCCAGGTCGAGCCGGAATTCGCTCATCTTTGGTAAAAGAGCGAACCCGATAATGTTCCTGAGCCCAGTCTAGAATTCGTTGCCAAGTTAAAAAAGGTCGTTGTGGCTCTGGAGAAGCGGAGGGGGAATGCATAGGTTGAAGCGGTTGGCGATATACAAAAACGTCAACTAAAAAGTGCAGTCGATGCCAGTTTCCTGGCCTAGTAAAGTTCACTCCTCAAAAAGCAAGAAATTTGAGGCTAATAAGAAGAGCGAAAGCTCTACATTTGTTTTAGCTGTCTGACAAAACGATCCCAGTATTCAAAATCACTTAATTACCTACTAAATTTTTCACTTTTGTCTTTTTTGGTGCTGTTACAACTCAATCTTAAAACAACTGATAAGTGTAAACAATTAAACACGGCAATTGCAAGTAATGTCCTCTGAATTGATTGTACGAGGGTAGAGGGAAATTGCTACACGAATCTTTGAGCCAGCATACAACTCACTTTTTAGGCTCGGTGGATTTACTTAAATATCGAGACTAGCTTAAAAAGCGTTGAAAATTTTTCAGTAGAATTACGGTTGAACTTAGAATATGACAGCGGTAGTTTCCAGGGGGCTATTATTGGTATCAAACTACCTGAAAAAACTTGCCAGAGTGCATTCATGTTGTTGTTAAACTTGACTACTCTTGTTATAAATCCAGCAAAAATACCTCCTTGGGGTGTGGCAAGTAAATAATTCCTAATTCGTAATTCATAATTATTTCCAACTCACCCAACTCTCACCTTGCCCTTCACCTTTGTAATTGACTTTGAATCATCAATTGTCATCGGTTAAGTATCTAGCAATCAAGCAACTGTTGGCTAGACAGTTATGGGCAGCATTAGAGTTGTATATTTTTGATCACTCAGTTCTCACTGGGCTAAAAAGCCTCCCCCTCAAGCGAATTCAACAGCAGCAGCGAGTTTTGTATGTAAGCGCGATCGCCCTCCAGTTAAGCTCAGTTCTCAAATTGCCAGCAATGGATATTGCCCACGCTTTAGCAGAACTTGTTTGTCACCAAACAGATGGGCAACATTTCACCGTGCAAGTCGCGCCACCTGGTTGGATCTATTTGGAATTAACCGAGTCTTATCTAGCTGCTTGGTTGCAACACCTCACTCAAGCACCGCCTGAGCTTGAGTCCCGTGAGCTGGAGAGAAAATCTAATCCAAAATCCAAAATCGAATTGTCCCTATTTGCTGTGCAATATGCTCATGCCCGGTGTTGTTCGCTTTTACAACTGGCTCACCGGGAAGAATTAATTTCTCTCAAGTCAACAGATTCTGCTGATAGCTCAGCTTTGTGGCTGGCTATGACACCATTACCCATCCCTTGGCTCAACGAGGAGCAGAAACTTTGCTTGTATCACTGGGACGAATGGGGTTTGATCGATCAGTTGTGCGCAATATTAGACGAGCTTTATTGTCCCTACCCTTCCCGCCAACCAACTAACTGGCACAAAGCCGCCTTGAGTTTGAGTCAGGCTTTTCAAACCTTCTACAGTTACTGCCGGATTTGGGGCGAGGTGAAAAGTCAAAATCTCCCATTGGCTCAGGCGCGATTAGGTTTGGTTTTGATTACCCAATCAGTCTTAAGGTTGTTGCTGGAATCCAAGTTGGGAGTCGTTGCACCGTCTGAAGTTTAAAAATTTCTATACCTTTTGGTAGATATTTTTACAACAGGGGGTGACAAATCAGCTCAGTTCAAATATAGTATGGGTGTGTGAGGAGCGAACCAGTCAGGACACCGAGACGAAACACGGCCAGTCGTCGGTGTCCTTTCTGATTTTAAGCTTTGTCATTAGTCATTAGTTATTTGTCAAGAGTCATAGAAAGCTTGCTGTTATCGCAACTGTAAAACTCTCAAGAGTCGTTGCGTGTTGGTTCTGAAGAAATGACAAATAACCCTTTAGAGTAAAAATTCTTCAATTGCTGCTGCTGCTCCGTCTGACTCTACACTGGGAGCTACCCAAGAGGCAACAGCTTTTACCTCATCTGGGGCGTTGCCCATTGCTACACCAATTCCAGCATACTCCAACATTTCTAAATCGTTGAAGTTATCGCCAATTGTCATCACGTTAGCTGCACTTATTTTTAGTAGTTCCTCGGCTAAGTAACGAACGCCAGTTCCTTTGTTAACTAGGGGGTTGGTGGCTTCAAAAAATGTAGCAACAGATGTGGTGAGATATAGTTCAGCGGGTGTGTATTTTTGGCGCAGGTTGCTAAGTAAGTTTTCCACGATCGCCACATCGTCACTCAAAGCTAAAATTTTTGTGGGTTCGTCTGTCAAGGCTTGGCGCAGATCTCCAACTGCGATCGCTTCTACGCCAGAACGTTCTGCATAAATTTTGGTTTCTGGAGTTAACTCGCGCACATATAGACAGTCGTTGATGTAAAAGTGAACCGAAAGTAGCGATCGCAATTGCGGTTGTTCAAAATAATCTAGTAGCTGTATAGCAGTTTGGCGAGGGACAACCCAGTGTCGATGTATCTTCTGTGTAGCCGGATCTTGAATCCAAGCTCCCTGGTATGCCATTAATGGTAAAGTTGAGCCGATTTCCTGATGAAAGCGTAAGGCGGAACGATACATTCTTCCCGTAGCGATCGCCACTTGTACGCCCTTTGCTTGGGAAGCTTGAATCACCTGTTTTACTTTGGAGCTAATCGTATTTGACGTACCCGCGATCGTCCCATCAATATCTAGTACGAGCAATTTAATTTCAGTAGACATCCTCTCCCTCATGATTTGAGTTTCTATAAAAAATCAAGTATTTGAAAATCCCCGTGCTATTGATTTACTGTAATGACAAAATGATGAATGCTAAATTCAGCATTCATCATTAATAATTTTCCCGATCCTAAGCGCCCAAGTTATTGATTAGCAGGAGCATTCTGTGTAGGAGCAGGCTCTGTTGGTGTTTGATTTTGTGGCTCAGTTGGAGCAGTTTGATTTTGGGGTTCTGTTGGCGCGGGTGCAGGCTGTATTGGTTGTGTTTGATTTTGTTGTGAGGTAGGTGCAGGTGTGAGTGGTTGTTGTGGTGGGAATTGACCCGCTGGGATAAAGGTAGGCTCGAAACTCAGAGGGCGATCGTTAGCACTGATACAAGTTTCCAACCCTTGGTTGCTAGCAAACTGAATTTCTCGTCCTAACCCCACCACACAGTCAGCAAAGCGCTCTGGTAACAAGCTGCGAGTACAGTAATCCAGTACCCCTGGTACAGCTTGCCCCTGAGTGTTGGTATTAATGTCCACGACACATCTAGAAACCTCGATTGGTCTTCGCACTTGTCTGCAACTCGCTAAAGCAGAGTCAGCAGCAATTTCTGTTCTACTTGTAATCTGAACAACACAACGCCCTACGTCTTGAGGGTTGAGCGCTCCAGCACAAGCAGGTGCTGCTGCTTCAGAAGAGATACCAGCACTTAAAAGCCCACTAGCGCAATTGCGATATGAGCCAGAATCAGGAGAATTACTGCCAAAGATAGTAATAGCCTGGCTGGGGAGGCTGATTCCCATCAATCCAGAGACTGTTAATCCAGTGGCTGCTAAACGAATTACATCAGCGCTCTTTGTTCGTGACATATGTAGATTACTTCTTGTGTTTATCTGCATTACATTCCTAGAAAAGTTAATTTAATTGCCGTCAAGCATAACTGCTAACACTTATGTAACTTTATCTGCCGTTGACTTTTTTATAAAGCGATCGGCAATAGAGAAATAGCGATCGCTTTTCAAGCGATTGGCTCCTAGTCGCTGGTTCCTCCAGCCCCTCTCTATTTTCATATTTAAATAGATAGTTTCCACTAATGGTCGATGTGATTTATAATGGTGTATTTGCAGTAGTTTGACAAGGATCAAAAGAGGAAATTGAATGTCCCGATATCGAGGGCCACGCCTAAGAATTGTACGTCGCCTGGGTGATTTACCAGGATTAACTCGTAAAAACGCCAGACGCTCTTACCCGCCTGGTCAGCACGGACAGGCACGCAAGAAGCGGTCTGAGTATGCTATTCGTCTAGAAGAAAAGCAGAAACTCCGCTTCAATTATGGTCTGACTGAAAAGCAGTTACTACGTTATGTGCGCCGAGCCAGACGAGTTACTGGTTCTACCGGACAAGTGCTGCTGCAACTGCTGGAAATGCGCCTGGATAACACCGTTTTCCGCCTGGGAATGGCTCCCACTATCCCAGCTGCGCGTCAACTAGTCAATCACGGTCATGTCACCGTTAATGGTCGCGTGGTTGACATTGCTAGCTATCAGTGCCGACCTGGAGAGGTTGTCGCTGTCAGAAACCGGGAGCAATCGCGGAAATTGGTGGAAACCAATTTACAATACCCAGGTTTGGCGAACCTGCCCAGTCACTTGGAATTTGATAAGAATAAGTTGGAAGGTAAGGTCAACAGCGTGGTTGAGCGCGAATGGGTAGCGCTACAAATTAACGAACTGCTGGTGGTTGAGTACTACTCACGCCAAGCTTAAGTTTTTCAAAGGTTGCACTTGCGCGGCTGCGGTGCGCCATATCATCAGTTTCATCAAGCTCTCTGAATCCGTCAATCAGGGAGCTTGTTTGATTTTATTGGTGTTGTTGTGCTTTTATGAATTAGTTGAGGCAAAGCCTCAATATTCTTGTTCCGAGGCTTAGCCTCGTAATCAGGCTGGCAAGGTTTGAGAGATTGAGTTTAATCAAGAGTTTCTTCTCTTAAATCTATTAGCTGACCAAGTGTAGAATCATAAGCGTAGTGACCAGCTTCAAGATCCTCAGCAAAGGTTTCCAGCCAAGCTTTGAAACTTGGGGCAACAATTCCTCTTATATCGATGTCATGCCACATCTGAATAATTTGCCCTTTAGTACCTCTTAGAGAGGGACTTAAGTCTAAGCAATGATGATCGCCGCAGAAGTTCGATGTTAAAGGAATCCATCTAGGGTTCCAGCATTCACAAACCTCACCATTCTCTAACGTCATGTAGTTATCCCCAAGTCCGCCCCTATCTAATATTTCTTTCCAAACACCCCACTCATCTTTGATGCGGGCAAGCGAGAGTAAGTGCCAATAATCAATCAGGCAGTAGTCCCATTGTTGCCGATCAAGTGTATCAAAACAGGATTTCTGCCCATTATGAATGCGATACGAATCTTTGACATCTTCTGGAAAAGCTACGCCCAAAAATTCCTCTGTACGCTCAATCTCCTCCTCAGTTGCACCAGGGTTGAGATTTTCGAGTATTTCGAGTGCATTGTCTGCTAACCAGTTCTCAATTCGAGTCCAGATTGATCGCACAGCTTACCCCCATCATCCGCCAATCTGTGACATGGTACGGCTGTAAGCTCCTGTTGTACCTGATTCACGTTGTTTGAAGTTAATTTCTGGTTTCAGTGCTAGCAACTGCCTTACTTGTTTGCGTAACTCGGCTGTATCAACTCCGGTACGCAAAGCGGTTTTTAAGTCGATTTGATTGCTTTCATTTAATAAACAGGGACGTAACCAACCATCGGCAGATAGGCGCATCCGGTTGCAGCGATCGCAAAAACATTCTGACATTTGGCTAATAAATCCTAGCGTGCCTTTTGCCCCCGGAATTTGAAATACATCTGCTGGCCCATTACCACAAACCTTTGATTCAGTCAAGCCAAAAGTATCGCGGATGCGTTGGCGCAATTCCTCTGACGCTATCCAACCGCGATCGCCAAATAGGTGAGAATTACCAATCGGCATAAATTCAATAAACCGCACGTGCCATTGTCTATCAATCGTGAGAGCGGCTAAATCCAATATTTCATCGTCATTGACACCAGGAATCACGACGACATTAAGTTTCAGTGGGTCAAATCCCACGCGATGGGCAGTGACAATGCCATCCCAAACTTGTTGCCAACGGGAACGACCGCGATTGCCGATTATAGACTCAAAGGTGTCTGAATCGAGAGAATCAAGGCTGATATTAATCCTTCGCAGTCCGGCATTGTAGAGATCTTGCGCCATACCAGCTAGCAAAAACCCGTTTGTAGTCATGGCGAGGTCTTGAGTTTGGGGAAGGGATGCGATCGCCTGCACTAATTCCACCACACGCGGACGCAGCAACGGTTCACCCCCAGTCAAGCGAAACCGGGTGAATCCGACGGGGATAAACACTTCCTGAATCAAAGTCAACAGTTCCTCAAACGTCAATAGCTGTTGGCGCAGAACATATTCCAGGTCTGTACCTTCCGGCATACAATACTGACACCGGAAATTGCAGCGATCGATCAAACTAATTCGGAGATAGTCTACTTGATTCATGCTTTTGTTATTTGTTATTTGTCATTTGTTGTTTGTTCAAAGTCATTTGCCTTCTATTGTTTGTTTAAAATCAATAACTCTTGACTAATGACTCTTGACTAATGACTAATGACTAATAACTATTGTGCAGAATCTGCGACACTTGTTGCTGATGCTATTGCTAATTTATTCTTACTGCTAAAAAGATGGCGTAGCGAGTGCATTACTGATTGACTGCGTGGTTCTCGCACAAAGATCAAGGGTAACAGAGCAACCAAGCGCACGGCAGTTGAAATTGCAAATACTCCAGATAAGCCACCAACAACACCAAGCTGAGCTAATCCACTACCTGCGGTTGTTCCCAAAGCCCCACAAACACCAGCAATAGCAGCAGCGATCGCAAAGTAGCTTGAAGGATGTTCCTCTGGAGCAACCTCCATTTGAATATTGCTGCTACACAAATCAATTGCCGCCCACAGAGATCCTTTGAACAGGTGAATCAGCGGCAACCACAGCCAAAGGGAAAGAGAATTATTTCCAGCCAAGAGCCAAAATAAGGGCAGTAAAGCTACCATCAATCCCACTAACAGCAGCAACGGACGATTCCCTAGCCGATCTGCCACCTTGCCCCAAACTACTAACATTACTAGGTTTGCCGCCGAATGTAGACTGCTATACAAAGACACCCAGTTCAGGTTTAAACCCAGATCGTTTAGTAGATAGAGATTGTAATACGGCACAATCAAGTTAACTGCAAATGTCCATAAACCAAAGTAGAGCAGAAACTTCAAGAAGTTCGTATCTTTAAGGAAGCCGAATAGCGGCATTTGGTGAGAGTTATTTTCTTGTGATTTTGAACTTAATTTTGTCCGAGACGGAAAAAAATGCTGTGGTTGTTGCGGATTCTCATCCACCATGAAAAACTGGCACGCCAGACTGACTATCCCAGCTACAATCGCCAGCAACAATACCACCCCATAACCTTCAATTGTGCCCCTTGGCCAAGCTGATACAGCAAATCCGAGCAATGGCACACTCACTAGAGTGGTCAAACTAGCAGCACTATTACGAAAGCCAAAATATCTACCCCGTAAGCGATGGGGAACTAATGCTGCCATCCAGCTCAACCAGCAGGAGGAACCCAAGGCGGCAAGAATGTTACTTACAAAAACTATTCCTAAAGTCCAAGTGACCAACTGATGCGGGTTAGTTTGCGACCAATTAATCCAACCGATGCCTAGGGCTAAAAATAGCCAAAGTAGCCGCGATGGACTGAAGATCCACAAACAATAATAATGGCGGCTAGTGCTGCGTTCGGCAAAATATGCCCCCAGAGGTTGCATGAAATTCATCAACATGGGAATTGAAGAGAGCATCCCAATTTCTACTGGGCTTGCCTTCAGTTGGAGCAAAAAGTTAGTCAGCAATACGCCGCTAGTTACGCTGGAAAAGAGCGCGGCAAACACTCCATCTATGGTAGACGCTTTCAGGCTAATCCGAAGCGCTAACTTAGAAATTTGCTGCGACTGGGCTGGAACTATTTGCGTTCCTGCTGCGGCTGGGGAGGAATTGATTTCTAAAGCAGGGGCTGATAAAGTTTCCACAGATAGCGATCGTTGAGTTAAATAGCAGGACAAGCTAGGTAGTTGCTTCAGCAGTTAGCACCATGATTGATGCCAATGTCAAAAGCCGAAAAGTGCCATTTGAAGGTATCTTCTGGAGGATAGGCTAGGAATGATGCTGTAAACAACTTTCAGTAGAAAGAGATATTTCTCAATCTATTGAAACAAAAATTTCTATTTAAATTCTCTCTCAAGCGAGAGACAAGGGGCTAGACGCAAGGGATAGAGGCAAGGGCGAGACTTGGGTATAAATAATTACTAAAAACAAATGACAAATTAGGAAAGAATTTTATTGCCATGCCAAGCTCGATTAATATCTAAAAGAAAGATGGTAAAAGTTTTACCTGACTCAGATAAGATTGCCCCATAACTGACAAAATCTAGTAAGGCATTGTGATGATAGGAATGAGGCAAAGCTCGAATACTATCTTTAGATAATTCAACCAAATTTGGTGGTTCGTCTACTGGAATGGCACAAAGTTCTTTTTGATGTACCTGAGCTATCAGCAAAAAAGGAGCGTTCCAGGTTACATCAGAGGTACGTTCGCCAAGCAATTGATGTAAATCCAGCAGCGCGATCGCGTGGGAGCCGATTTGAACTAATCCGGCGGTGTTTAAATCCCTGTTGTTTCCTGGGGGATAATTAATCACCTTAAGAACGTTAGCAATTGGCAGGGCGAGTAAATAATCAGCTATTTTAAAAACAATGAACTTTCCTATCTCTGTGGAGTTGTTCATAGTTTTATTTTAGTTTTTTTATTTAAGAATGAGTAGATTCGAGCCATTTTTTTCGGATTAAATTTGCTACTGTAGCCAATAATTCCTGCTCCAAATATGGCTTGTTCATATAAGCAGATGCCCCTAATTCCATCGCTAATAAGCGATGCTGCTCTCCACTGCTAGAAGTTAAGATAATTACTGGAAGTTGTGATATGAGTGAGTCTTGCTGGCGCTGGTTGAGAAACTCAAAGCCATTCAGACGCGGCATTTCCAAATCGCAAATAACTAACTGAATATCTGGCTGCGATCGCAATTGTTCTAGGGCTTCATAACCGTCGCCTACCTGAATTACCTGATAACCAGAATTATGCAGTGTCAGGGCTAAGGTTTGCCGCCAAATAAGTGAATCATCCACCAGCAGCACTTTCGCCTCTAAGTTCTCATATCCTAATTCGAGTTGGTGAGGATTGAGATAATTGGAAGAATTCATTTTAGGTAAATGATTTACAGGCGCGCGATCGCTATGGGTGCTTGAGGCGATCGCACCCGAAGCATCACCCCTGCGTTGTTCAAATACATACTTCGCCAGTGCTGTGCCATCAATCGCTAACGCCAGCCGCCCATCCGCCTGGATAATACCTCCGTAAATATAGCTTGGTGGTACAATCATTGGATCTAGAGGCCGAATTACTAACTCTTGTTCTGCAATAATAGAGTCTACTTCTAAAGCCAGGAGTTTATTCTGGTAACGCAAAAGCATCAGCTGCACCATCTGCACCGTGCCAGCGTCAGAATTATGCTCAATTGGCGCTTGGCGTGTCGTAACCGCAGACGAATAATTCAAAATGTACTCAAGCTTACGCACTGGAATCATTTGTTCCTCAGCACCCTTACTCCACCTCAAAACTTTGCCGTTCTCCCAGTAGCAAAGTTGACTCGCTTGAGGTACAATAATTTGCTCAATAGTATGACTGAGCATGGCATAGACAGTTGCACCAGCTTGAGTGAGGAACAACTTCGCCATTGTCAGGTTAAAAGGAATTTGTAGTAGAAAAGTTGTACCTCGATGTAGTTCAGAATCAAGACTGACAGTACCTTGAACAGCTTGCAACTGGGCGCGGACGACATCAAGACCAATACCCCGTCCAGAGATATTACTCACTTGTGTTGCAGTAGAAAAGCCTGGTTCAAACAATAGATCCATCAGCTGGGCTTCGTTTAGGTGCAAAGCCTGTTGCGGTGAAATTCTGTTATTCTCCACTGCCCGATGCTGAATACGTTCAAAATCTAATCCTTGACCATCATCTCGAACTTCGATATTCAGGTGGCTACCTTGATGGAAGGCACGAATTTCAATTTCACCCGTTCGATCTTTGCCTCGTGACGATCGCACTTCTATCGGTTCAATGCCATGATCAAAGGCGTTGCGAACCAGGTGCAGCAGGGGGTCATAAAGCTTTTCTGCGATCGTCTTATCTACTAAAATTTCAGTACCACTGAGCTTTAACGTTACTGGTTTATCATGTAAGGTTGATAACTGTTGCAGCACAACAGGCAAGCGGTTAAAAACATCGCCCAAAGGCACCATCCGTGCTTCCAAGCAGTCATCACGGGCGCTGGTCAGCAGTCGGCTTTGTTTTTCTAGCAACTGACTAGAAGAGTGGGAAATCAAGTCAACCGTATTGGTAGCTGCTTGCATTTGCTCCGCATTTTCCAGCAAAGAATGCACTAACAAATGAATCTCGCTTTGAGGATCTATTTCTAAAGGCTCAAACCAATCTCGCAGTCCCTCAAGCATTTGCTGCTGCTGCTGTAAATGAGAGAGTAATTCTTGAATTCCACCTTGAAGTTTTTCATCCTGTAATGACTGACGATTGTGGTTGGTGAGCAATTCTCCAATTAGATAATTCAGGCGCTCCAAATGCTGAACATTGACGCGCACCGTGTCCGGTTTGGAGGTGGAAGTGGAATTTTGTCTCTGCTGAGAGTAAGATTCAGTTTCGTAAGCAACTTGGGATGGTATAATTCCTAACTCATCTTCATCAATAGCGATCGCCTCCTCGTCAGACTCCGAAATACTCCAAATCGCATCTAGTAGCGAATCCGTAGCATCCCCTGCCTCCCCTGCCTCCCCTGCCTCCCCTGCCAATTCTTGCAAGGCTTGAGACACTTCACCTCCAGAAATGCGATCGCCGGATAATACTGCTGCTTGACCTTGTTTAAAATCTGCTAAAGCAATTTCGGCAATAGCGATCGCGCGATCGGGATGTTTGGCAAGAGCTGCGATCGCGGCGGCGGCAATTGCACCAAACCCAGGTAAATTCAAAGATTCAGCCAACCCTAAAAAGACTTCAGCCTGAGTTTGCAGCACCTCGGCGGCTGACTGAGGCAGATTGCAGGCTATAACTCTGGCAATCTCCTCTAGTCTTTGAGCCACGCCCACCTCAAAGATCGATTGAGTCATATCGAAGCCTAATTCGGTCGAAGTGGGAATATAAGCTTCGCGATCGAAACAGTCCCCTAGCTTCTGTTGCAGTCGACTAAAGATAGCAGCAGCTTGGTCAAAAATTTCCGCTTCATTACCATGATTACCTGTAATTTCTGCTACTAAAGGAGCGCGTAAGCACTCATATGCTTCAAATAATAAAGCTTCTGTCTCTTGGTCAATTGTTATATCTGGTTTGCACAGACTTTTAAAAATATCCTCCAGCGAGTGAGCTACTTCCTTAATGCTTTCTAACCCCACACTAGCGGCTGCACCTTTAAGCGTATGGGTAGCGCGCATCAGAGTATGAACTTTGTTGATACTCCAGTCTTCCCTGAGATGCAGCAGTTCTTGTTCCAAGACTTGCAGCAACTGAGGCGCTTCTTGGACAAAGTAGGCGTAGCTTTGATCGCGGATGCTAAAGTCGTCCATATTTTTTCCGCATATATATTTACTACATAAAAATAAGTAAGGCTGAAGGATGAAGGCTGAAGGTAATTTGTAATTATCTAGTTACTTATCACTTCCCACCTCACACTTCACACTTCATCCTTCACACTTCGCTTGTACAGACGCGATATATCGCGTCTGTACATCCTTCACACTTCATCCTTCATTCTTTTATTCGACCTTAAATTTGCCTACACTAGCTTGGAGATCTTGAGCCATTGTCAACAACTCCTTAAAAGCGGCAGCTAGCTGCATCGAATCAACAGAGGTTTTGTTGGCAATATTTGCTACCTCCTTCATGCTCTGAGTTACTGACTGGGACTGCTGAGTTTGCAGCCCAGTTGCCCCGGTGATTCCTTCTACTAGCTCACCGATCTCGGCTGTCGCCTCCACGATCGCATTGAGACTAGAGCGGGTTTCGTTGACTAAATTCGTACCCGTAGCCACTTGTTGAATACCCGTCTCCATCGCCTTGCTCACAAGGGCTGTACCTGCTTGAATTTCCTGCACCAGCTTGCCAATTTCCGTGTTAGCAGCAGCTGACTGACGCGCCAGACTTCGCACTTCATCCGCCACAACTGCAAACCCCCGCCCGTATTCGCCTGCTCTTGTCGCTTCAATCGAAGCATTAAGCGCCAATAACTGCGTTTGAGTTGTGAAGTTGCCGATTAAGTTCACCACTCCTGAAATCTTTTGCGATGATTGCGACAAGCGTTTAATCAGCTTGCTCGTTTCTGTCACTGTTTCCCGAATTGCAAGAATCCCGTCTACAGTGCGGTTCATCGCTGCATCGCCTTGCCTTACTGTTTGGTTAGCGCGTTGGGCGGCTAATTCCACTTGTTGGGCATCAGTGGCAACAACCGCACAAGAATTAACCATCAGCTGAATTTGCTCTAATGCTCGGTTGAGAGACTGTAATTGCTCTTGAGCTTGCGTTGCCAATGCGGAGAAGTTAGACTCGCTTCCTTGACAAGTTTGAACAACTGTGCTTCCAGCTGACTGCAATTGCGTCACAGTTCGCCGCAGACTTTGTAGGGTGTTGTTATAGGCATCTGCGATCGTTCCAACCTCGTCGTCGGTAATCGGCGCTCGAACAGTTAAGTCTCCACTCAAGGCAGGGCGCACGGCGAGTAGCAGTTGAATTGCTCGTTGTTGCAGTTGTTCTTTTGTTTCTTTCTCGCGTTGGGCAATCTGCGTTAATTGCTCGGACTGCTTGCGGACTTGCTCGACATACTCAGTCTGTTTCAGTGCTGCACCTACCTGAATGCCAATTTGAGCTAAGGTACTTACCTCTGCTTCTTCCCAAACACGAGGAGCAGAGTTTTGATAAGCTCCCAGCAAACCCCAAAGCTTTTGATTCACAAATACAGGCACAATTATGTAAGCCCTAACCTCCATTTGCTCCAGTAGTTCGACATGACAAGGATAGTGTCCCGCAGCGTAGATGTCATTTACAGCCATAGTCTCGTTGAGGCGATATCTTCCCCCTTGGGTTTCTTGCAAGTGGCTGTCTAAGATGATTGGCATAGTATCCAGCAAGCGAGTCCAACCACCTGCAACCGATTCAGCTATAAACTGACCGCTCCAGTCAGGATTGAATTTATACAGTGCTACGCGCTCGACTTTCAACAGATGCCGGACATCTTGTGTCGTAATTTGGAAGATGCTTTCATTTTCCAATGAAGCTCGTAACAGCCTGCTAGCAATTTTGGTCAAACCTTGCTCTCTAGCAGCAGATGCAGCTAGTTTTTCAGATGAAGCGCGAACTTGCTGCAAAGCTTCCGCTTGCTGCAAGGCAATACCCAAGGGGCTGCTGACTTTGAGCATTATTTCGACTTCCCATTCTGCCCAGCGCCGGGGAGCAGAGTTTTGATAAGCTGCCATCAACCCCCAGATTCTATCGCCCTGGAAGATGGGGACAGTTAAATAAGCTCTGGTTTGAAATCTCTCTAAACTTTCTATATAGCAGGGGGAGAAGCCAGCAGTATAAATGTCTTCAACCAGCAGATATCCTTCGCCTTTGGTGTATATATTCCCCTGAGTTTCTTTGATATACGTATCAGTACTTGAAGTGAAGGGAATAGGCACAGAATTGATCACACAGCGATTGGGAGTGAATTTACTATTCTTCAGGCTGGGGTCTTGTTCTTGCTCCTTCAGTAGTGCCAACCAGCCAGGAGCAACGGATTCAGCGACAAATTCACCACTCCAGTCTGGATTGAAGCGATAGAGTACTACACGATCTGCTTTGAGCATCTGTCGCAATTCTTGCGTAGTAGTTCTAAAGATGCTATCGATATCTAGCGATTGCCGAATTTTATTAGTAATGCGGACGATAGTACTTTCTAGTTCGGCAGCTTTGGCAATTTGGTCTACTTTCAGTTGAAGACGATCTCGTATCTGTGCTTGCTGCAGAGCAATAGCCAAGGGATTGCTCAGTTGCATCACGATGTTGATTTCTGATTCTTCCCAATGCCGGGGGCCAGAGTTTTGATATGCTCCTAGCAGTCCCCAAAGTTTGGTATCTTGAAAAATAGGTACGATTATGTATGCTCTGGCTTGGTATTTTTCTAAAGATTCTAGGTAACAGGGAGAAAAGCCAGCAGCATAAACATCATCAACAGATTTAAATTTTTCTCCCCTAGCATAGCCACCACCCTTAGTTTCTTGCAGATAGGTATCGGTGTCTGGGGTAGAGTAAGCTGCTAAGTTCTTCAACATACAGCGATCGCTGCTAATTCGATCTGCCTTTAAAATCTCCTCATGCTCTTGTGCGTCAATTACCGAAACCCAACCAGCAGCGACAGATTCAGCCACAAATTCCCCACTCCAATCAGGATTGAAGCGATAGATTGCAACTCTGTCGGCTTTGAGCAAAGAGCGTAATTCTTGGGTAGCAGTGCGGAAGATAGTACTAATATCAGGCGATCGCTGAATTTTCTCAATTACTCTTGCTAAAACTTTTTGTTGTTTAGTCACAGATTGCAATTGAGCGCGAAATTCCACTGGTTGCAGATTTATGGTTAGCTCGGTGACAATCTGATATAACAAACTCATCTCGTTTTCCTGCCATTGTCGCAACCCAGAGCATTGCTGCACCACTAGCAAGCCCCACACCTCACCTGCTATTACAATTGGCAGGCTGACGCTAGCTGTCACCTGAAATCGCTCCATTATTTGAATTTGGTAGGGACTCAGGTTTAATTGATAAATGTCGTCAATTGCTAATACTTGCTGTTGTAGGTAAGCTGAATCCTCTGACGCACCAAACATTAGCGCCGCTATTGTTTCACCATGACTGGGCGTATATCCACTTACCAGTGACTCTGCTAAGACTACACCCCGATCTTTATCCTGAAAACGGTAAATGATTGCTCGTTCTACTTGTAAGTACTGCCTTACTTGAGTAACTGTAGTTTTCAGTAGCGTGTCAACATCTGATGCTTGCCGCATCTGCTCCACAACGGCTAATAATTTTTCCCGTTCAATTTTGAAGCTTTGCGCGGCGGCTGTAGTTTGATCTTTAAAACCTATTTGTAAAATCTGCCCTAATTTCTCCAACTGACGAAATTTTACTTGGGCTTCTGGAGTGTTTAAAAATCCACTTCTTTCTAGATCGGCTTTGATAGCGCTAACTAATGCCATAGGTTGATTGGTATCAAAATTTTCCTCGGCGACAGTAGAGCCTGTTGTGCCATTGCCTAGGGCGTTAGAGCGCGATCGCTGGTGCGCTTTTTCTAACTGGGTTTCCCGATCTGACTTAAATAAATGTTTAATTTGCATAGATAATTCCTGGTTTATCACCTTTATGGCTGATAATTTCCCTATTCTTTAGTGATTATGAGTGCATATTGCTGTAACTCAGACAACTTAAAAAAAATATATAATTTTAGTTCCTCTTTTCTGTACAGACGCAATGTGTTGCGTCTCTACCACTTATAGATGCAATGTATTGCGTCTCTACAATTCAATGTATTGCGTCTGTACGATTCAATTTTGATGAACTTGCCATAAAGGACAACGGGCGATCGCTTCACTATCAAACACCAGAGCATTAGCACTAGGCAAGTACCCCAAAAGAAAAGGAAGTAATCTCGGTGGGAATAAATCGGCACTCGCAGGCTGGATTTGTATCGGATCGTATAACTCGATATCTAAGACATACTGCACGACTAAACCCATAGACTGCCCATTGATTTGAATTACCATTGCCATTAGTGCTTCTGATTGCTCTAGCGGTGACAAGGGGGGATAATCGAGCAGGTAATTTAGGTCTACTAGCCAAAGCATTTTTCCTCGCCAGTTGTGAATTCCCAGAACACAGTTGGGCATTTCTGGCACGGGCAAAATATCTGCTATGGTAACGCTAACAACTTCTGCAATCTGTTCTAAAGGTAGTAGACCCCGCTCCTGGGAACCGAGCGCAAAGCAAAGAAACTTTTGCCGCGATTCTGATAAAGGTGTCAGATCTGAATCAATCTGAGTCAGGCTGGAGGGCATTACTATTGAATCAAATAATTCCATCTGCCTTAAGTAATAAATTGCTGAACGATTTGCATCAGCTGTTGCCGATCTACAGGTTTAGCTAAATAGGCATTCGCTCCTAGCAGAGATCCCCAGAGTTTGTCAACTTCAGTTCCTTTGGAGGAGCAAATCACTACCGGAATTTGCTTGGTGTCTTCATTCGTTTTGAGGTGATGGCAGAGTTCAAAACCGCTTTGACCGGGTAAGATTACATCTAGAATTACCAAGTCCGGTTTTTGCAGGCGAAGTTTTGCCTCGGCTTCCTCTCCACTGGTGACACTAACCACTGTAAGACCAAATTGTTTCAGATAACGAGTGAGAACCTCGGTGTCTGTTAAGCTATCTTCCACAACCAGCACTGTACTCACAGAGGGCTTCTCCTGCAATATATAAATGTATAAATGTTCAAATTTCCCCCTTTTTAGTTAAAGAATTAAAGCTTAATTAAAACTCACTCATTTGCTGACCAAAACCCAGTGCTGTGGCAGTTTTCGACTCCAAATTTCGTCAAACTTGGAGTCGATAAATACTTGCGCACAGATCCCAATACTTTATCTGAATCGATTGGCTTGGCTAAAAATTCTGTTGATCGCACCAACTTCGCCCGAACTCGATCTACAATGCCGTCGTTACCTGTGAAAATAATCACGGGCGTATCTTTGAATATTGAAGTACGCCGAATTTGCGCACAAATTTCATAGCCATTGGCGATCGGCATGACTAAATCTAAGAAAATCAGGTTAGGTTTATGTTCCAGTAGCATAGGTAGTGCCAGCACTGAATCTTGCAGGTTGATGTAGCGATAACCTGCCTTAGTGAGAATCTGTCCCATAATCTGACTATCCCTAGGGCTATCATCGATATACGCGATTAAGGGAGCATTGGGTTGAGGTGGTGGTGGAGATGATGATGGTTGAGAGGGAATCGTTGTCAACCGCTGCAATGGGGAACCAATGTCAGCAATTTCGACAAATTTCATCAATCCTTGGCTGACATAAGGTAAGAGCGACTGGGCGAGGAGCCTTGGTTCTTGTCTTAATTTTAGGGCTAAGTCTCTCACAGTGCGGTTGCCATCAACTAGACTAGTGAGGCTGCCGTAGGCGATTGCAGAAGTCTGCTGCTGTAATTTTTCTCGCTGCCAAATTACCGGAGCCATGTTAGGGGAAAAGTCTTCTAAACCAGCTTTTTGCCAGCTTTCCCAAGCTTGTTGTGCTTGCTTCCAAGCTCGATCCGGTTGAATGAATATTACCGGAGAAGAATACAGCTTTGCTTCAGGGATGTAGGTGTAGGTAAGTTCAGATGAGACGCGATCGCCCAGATGTTCTTGCTGCTGTATGATATCGAACAGTACCTCGGCAATACTACCTTGTACGACTGCCACCATTTGCTGCCGTAAGATTTCGCTTTTCTTTAGCAGTTCTGCCAACGCTTCGTAATTTCTACATCGATGCTCGATTCCACTCCGAATACTGACAGCATCAATGTTAATTTGCGGACAGTATTGAGACAATTGTCTGTGCCAACGTCGTACTGGATGTATTCCGCCTGTATCCCCAATCAAATGCCCCAAGTGGAAATATAAACTCCACTTTTGATCTTGAGGTGTTGTGACATCCAGCCTACCGTTCCTCAGCTTTCCTTGGCTCCAAGCCTGAAGCCAGTTGTTCATACCTGTAAATAAATGGCTTTGAGTCATTTAAAATTCCATTGATTTGGCAGATGTTCAAATAATTGTGTTGCACTTTGTCTTTGAGGACACAAAGAATTTGGTAATTGCTTCAAATTTCGTTTTGGTAGGGAAATTTTTTATGATTTTACTTGTAACTCATTCTTTTTTTCGCTTCGATTAATCTTTTTTTCCCTCCTACCTTTGGTTTCCCTAAGTCCTCTGACTATTATTTAGTTTTATGGCTGCTACTACTAGAGACCCTTGAAAGCGCGCTTCTGCAATCCGGGCATCTAAAATTTTAAATCCGGGTATGGTATTAAGAGCGGCTGCCAAGTTAAAAAATAAAAATTACCATTGCCATAAAAATAAGATATTTATTTGTGATTTATTTTCGATTTATTGATAATTTTATTACTAAATAATTTTGATATATAAGATTTTAATAAGCTCGTTTTTCGAGTACATAAGCTGAACAACAAGTAAATATACTGCACTCGATGCTGATATGGTTAGTTGTTAATTTAACATCTTTATTTTTCCATGAGCATAAAGTTTAAGTAACGGTCAAGTCAAGCTTTTGGTCTAGGAAATCCGCCATTTGAGCAAATGTGCTTCGTTGCTGGGTGCAGCACCATCAATTAAAAGATAATATCCGATCTTAGAAAGAATAAATACTTGTTCCCGATCAAACAAATTCATCTAAGCGCGATCATTCGATAATATTCTCAAAATCCATTGCAAGTGGCAATTTCTCAATTAGGCTCAAAAGTAGCAGCTAATCAAAGTCGAAAGACATCAATTGTTACCACTAGTCACTAGCCACTCGCACCATGCCCATCTCTCAACCTCGTTCGGGATATACATTACCAGTGTTTGCCTGTGCTGCTGCTGTTGCGGCTCTGCAAGAGTTACGCCAACAACAAACGCTGCCATTTGTAATGATCGATTTAATTGAACCTGCCACTAGTGTAGAAATTGCGATCGAGCAAGCAGCTAGGCTCGAAGCAGGTAGTGCCTTAGCAATCGCCCTTAGCGATCCAGGCGATAACCTCGACCTAACCCGCGATACCCCAGTTTGGGCGTTAGTCGAATTGACTCCCCCTTCCCTAGCAGGAAAGGGGGCTGGGGGGTTAGGTTCAGAAGAGTCAGTTGTAATTAAAGGTGGAGAGGGAATTGGGAAAATCGTTGATGTGGGGGATAAACCTGCAATTTATGCTTATGCCCAAAAACTGTTACGAACCAACCTGGAACGTTTGCTAGAACCAGGAGAAAAAATCATCGTGACAATTATCCTCCCAGAAGGACGACGCTTGGCAGAGCGTACCTCAAATGCTGCTTTTGGTGTGGTTGAAGGACTTTCCTTACTGGGAACTACTGGTATTTCCCAACCTCTAAGCGCCCCTGGCCAACTTGATGCAAGTATACAGCAATTGCGTCAAGCTTGCCGTTTTGATAGTTTGGTGTTTTGCGTGGGGGAAAACGGTTTAGACTTGGCACAAAAATTAGGAATTAATCCCGAACGACTAATTAAAACTGCTAATTGGATCGGCCCATTATTAGTAGAAGCGGGATTACAAGGGGTCAAAAAAATTTTATTATTTGGTTATCATGGCAAGTTAATTAAACTAGCAGGAGGAATTTTTCATACGCACCACCATCTTGCTGATGCTCGGTTGGAAATCCTCACGGCTCATTGTGCTAACTTAGGGTTACCTACATCAGTGCTACAGGCTGTCTTTGCTAGTCCAACTGCGGAAGCAGTGCTGAAATACTTGCGGGATTTAGATGCTGCTGATGGTAGCGATTCACTAGAGGATAGCTACGCTTCACGAGTAACTCAAGTCTATGGCGCGATTTGTGAAGCAATCGAAAGGCGTTCTCAAGAATATATATTTAATCACAGCGAACGCGGGGTTACAGTTGGCTCAATTCTATTTGATCGCGATCGCCAAATTATCATCAAAAGCAAAACAGCTGCTACTTTACTCAAGCAGTTATGTTAACTTAATAAGAATAAACATTGACGTAAATAAATAAGTACAATTTTAGTATCCGTCCCTGGATAGGGATTTAAATTCAAGCTTAATCAGAAGAAGTTTTACCTATACAACTACACTCTATACTTTAGGAACTAAAGCGGTGACAATTGAAACTGAAACACTGCCTCAAAGTGAGTCTTTGGGGCAACTGAATCGCCAAATGATTGTGATTCTTGACTTTGGCTCTCAGTATTCCGAACTTATTGCTCGTCGCATCCGCGAGACGCAAGTTTATTCCGAAGTCCTTTCCTATCGCACAACACCCGAACAGATTCGCCAGCTAAATCCGAAAGGAATTATACTTTCTGGCGGTCCCAATTCTGTCTATGACAATGGCGCGCCTCAATGTAACTCCGAAATTTGGCATCTAGGTATTCCTATCCTGGGTGTCTGCTACGGAATGCAGCTGATGGTAAATCAGCTTGGGGGGAAAGTAGTCAGGGCTGAGCGAGGAGAGTATGGCAAAGCGTCGTTGTTAATTGACGATCCCACAGACTTGTTGACTAATGTAGAAGATGGCACGACCATGTGGATGAGTCATGGCGATGCTTGCGAAAAATTGCCAGATGGCTTTGAGGTACTGGCACATACAGATAATACTCCCTGTGCCGCGATCGCTCACCACGAGAAAAAGCTCTATGGCGTGCAGTTCCATCCAGAGGTAGTGCATTCAGTTGGTGGTTTGGCGTTGATTCGCAATTTCGTTTACCACATTTGTGACTGCGAACCCACCTGGACGACGGCGGCTTTTGTCGAGGAAGCAATTCGGGAAATTCGCGCCAGAGTAGGCGAGAAGCGAGTGTTGTTGGCGCTGTCTGGAGGAGTTGATTCTTCTACCCTAGCTTTTTTGTTGCATGAGGCGATCGGCGATCGCTTGACTTGCGTGTTTATCGATCAAGGCTTCATGCGCAAAAATGAACCGGAAAGATTGGTTAAGCTGTTCCAAGAGCAATTTCACATTCCGGTAGAACACGTAAAAGCCCGCGATCGTTTTTTGGCAGAAATTGCAGGCGTGACAGATCCTGAAGAAAAGCGCCGCCGCATCGGACACGAATTCATTCGCACATTTGAAGAAGCTTCTAGGAATCTTGGCCCGTTTGATTACCTAGCTCAAGGTACTCTCTACCCAGATGTGATCGAATCAGCCGACACAAACGTCGATCCGTCAACAGGTGAGCGTGTAGCAGTAAAAATTAAGAGCCATCATAATGTTGGTGGCTTGCCTAAAGACTTGAGATTCAAGCTAGTCGAACCGCTGCGCAAACTTTTCAAAGATGAAGTGCGTAAAGTCGGACGCGCGATCGGTTTACCTGAAGAAATTGTGCAGCGACAGCCATTCCCCGGCCCCGGATTAGCAATTCGCATCTTGGGCGAAGTCACCTCCGAGCGATTAGAAATTTTGCGCGATGCTGATTATATTGTCCGCCAAGAAATCAATCAGCGCGGTATATATAACGACTTTTGGCAAGCTTTCGCTGTTTTATTGCCAATCCGCAGTGTCGGCGTGATGGGCGACCAACGTACTTATGCATATCCTATCGTCTTACGCATGGTTTCCAGTGAAGATGGCATGACCGCTGATTGGTCGCGCGTTCCTTATGATGTGTTAGAAGCAATTTCTAACCGCATTGTTAATGAAGTCAAAGGCGTGAATCGAGTAGTTTACGATATCACCTCTAAGCCACCTGGAACCATCGAGTGGGAGTAATTAAGGGACTAGAAACTTGAATAGTCTTAAGTTTTGAGTTCTAAGTTTTAAGTTAAATGAACGTTTTTTAACTCAAAACTTAAAACTTAGAACTTAAAACTATTCAAGTCTTTCCCTCTCTCCTGCTGTCATCAACAGATTCAACTCAAAACTAAAAAACGGGCCCTAGAGGACTCGAACCTCTGACTTACCGATTAGAAATCGGTTGTTCTATCCACTGAACTAAGAGCCCAGCTAATTGGCTCACAATGGCTGTGAGCTTAACTATAGTATCAAAGATTATGTCTTCAGTGCTAGCAACTTAACCAAATGTCGATCCATTCCAGCCCCACATATAACCCTTAGCATCATTAAACTCGATGTAGATGCGATTTTTGTCAACACCCAAAACTTGATTTATCTGTTGACAAAAATCTCCACTCATGGCTTGTGTTTGCTCTGGCTTCATATTGCCAACGCTTTTGATTTCAATGTAACAAACTGGATCTGAAGTACCTCCAAACGTCATCGGTACACTAGGTTCAAAAGCTGTCATCACATAGGATTCGGGTTTGCCTGTATGCTTTGCCAAGTTAGCCGAGAGGCTTTTCAGCATTGCCTCAACTTCAGATTTTTCTGGGGCTGAGATAGAGGTTTGTACTTTAATCAAAGGCATAATTTTGATCTAGAGCTTTCTTGATTAGCAAACTTTTCAGTCTAGGTTTGAATTTTAAGTTACCTCAAAACTTAAAATTCTTTACGAGAAACTACTATTAACCGCCGTACTGCCAACCTGTACTTTCCAGTGACAGTTGATTACCCTCGCGGTGAACGCCAGCAGCAATTACTTCTCCTACATAGACTGTGTGATCGCCTTTTTCTATTGCACCGACGACTTGACACTCAATGTAACCGAGAGAGTCGGTAAGGATGGGACATCCTGTTTCACCTAAATAAGATTCCACATCATCGAATTTATTACCGACGCGGCGCTGCGGTTGAAAGAATTTTTGGGCAATGTGTTTTTGATCTGCATCTAGAAAGCTGATAGCAAATACTCCACTGTTTTTAATCATTTCGTGGGATTTGGAATCTTGCTTGACACAGTTTACTACCAAGGGTGGCTTGAAGGAAGCTTGCATTAACCAGCTGACGGTGAAGCCGTTAACTTCTTCTCCATCTTTGACACCACAGATATAAAGTCCGTGCGGAATCTTCCGCAGTATGGTTTTTTTGGCTTGTTCGTCTAGCAAGGTATATTCTCCCCGATTGTTTCTCCATTGCTTAGTTTATCAAGATAAACGAACCGCCAAGACGCGAAGAACGCCAAGAGAGGACAAAGAGGTATGAATTATTAATTCAGCATTCATAATTCATCATTTCTTCGCCGCTCTAAATAAATGAGAGTGTTCGGGATGGTATAAGCGAGATCTTGCCTCAACTTCTCCTAGTGCTGGACTGATGACATATAGAGTTGTCCGAATTAGGTTTTCCTTCTGAGTAGTTTCTGCTATTTTGTCAAGAGTCGTTAGGCATATTTTTTCGTCGTGCCAACCCAGCCTGAAGCAAATTGCTACGGGTGTTTCGGGTGGGTAGTGTTCTAGTAACTGGCTTTGGGCATTGTCTATGTGACGCGCACTCAGGTAAAGGCAGAGGCTGGCTTGGTGGGCGGCGAGGGAGGCTAATTCCTCTGTTGCTGGCACTGCGGTACGTCCGCTGATACGGCTGAGGATGATGGTTTGTACTAGTCCGGGGACGGTTAATTCTACTTTCAGTTTGGCTGCGGCTGCTTGGAAGGCGCTGATACCTGGGATGACTTCAAACGGAATATCAGCGGCTGCAAGGCTCTGCATTTGTTCGTGGATGGCACTATAGAGACTCGGATCGCCAGATTGGAGGCGAATAACGGACTTGTGCGATCGCACTCTTTCTACCATCACTGGCAGAATTTCTTCTAAGGTCTTATTAGCAGTGTGGATAATTTCAGCATCCGGGCGGCATAGATGTAAAATCTGTCGCGGTACTAAGGAATCAGCATATAAAATTACATCTGCTTGCATTAACAGTTTTTGTGCTTTGACTGTTAATAAATCTGGATCGCCGGGTCCTGCTCCTACAATGTATACTGCTGGGGCTATTCCTGGTTGACGATCTAGCTCGGTAGTTAATTCAGACACGGGCGAATGCGACATTTTCAGTTTCAGTCAAAAAAATTTTCGCTCTTTTTCTGGAGTAGAACGATTTACAAGTGAAGTTAATTAATGGTAGATGCTGCATCGTATTAAAGCCCTAAACTCAGCATTAGGGCTTTTTTTATCCAAATACGATTATTTAGATTCATCGTCTTGAGACTTCTACTCTTTCCTCGCGCACTGGCGTGACGACATCAGGTAAAGAGCGGTGGTAAATGTATTGCCAAGCTAAACCAGCTAATCCCAAGCCTATTCCTATTAAGCTCACCATTTGAGCCATCCGCAGCGGGCCTAGCATCAAGCTATCAGTTCGTAAGCCTTCAACCCAAAAACGTCCCAGGCTATAGGCTATCAAGTAGACCAAAAATAGCGTACCTGCCTTTAGGGGTGGCTTTCCTCGCAAACTTCTAAAAAACAAAGTTATTAGTATCCCGAATACCATCAAATCCCAGAGAGATTCATATAGAAACGTGGGATGGAAGTATGCAAAGCTTTCATATCCAGGTGGACGACGTTCTAGAGGAATAAATAGTTTCCAGGGTAAATCTGTAGGACGACCGAAGGCTTCTGAGTTGAAAAAATTACCCCAACGTCCGATCGCTTGTCCCAAAATTAGTGAAGGAGCCACTAAATCTGTTAATTGCCAGAAAGAAGTTTTGTTAATTCGAGCAAATATTAAAGCAGCTAATAGTCCACCTAATATGGCTCCGTGAATTGCAATTCCTCCTTCCCAAATTGCAATGATTTTTCCAGGGTTTTGAGCATATTCTGGCCATTCAAATAAAACATAATACAGCCTAGCAGCCGGAATTGCCCCAATTACAAGCCAAATTACTAAGTCGCCCAGCAAGTCAGGATTAACATTGCGGCGCTTCGCCAGGTACTGGGAAAGGCTGACTCCAATTAGTACCGCAGAGGCAATTAGTAAGCCATACCAGCGAATAGTCAGCGGCCCAAGTTTGACTAAAATTGGGCCAGGAGAGGCAAATTGCCACGCCAAAGGTAGATAGGGAATAGCAGGTAACATAGCAGCAACAAAGAAAGAATTTATCCGCGCTGTGGCTTGCCACTACGCTTGCTAAAGGATTTAGGGCTTCGCCCGCACCCGTTGCGGTAGGTTAAAAGGTAATTCGTAGAATTGTATTTTATGCCTGAAGTGTTGGATTACCCTAATCATATATAGATAAAAGTAAGCTAACTTCGTATAGGTTGGCTAAATTTTCCCACTTTAGAATTATTTTCCTATGAGTAGCACTAGTCAAGCTCGTACAGAAAGAAGGCAGAATTCAGTCACGATTAATTCCTCAACCTCAGCACTCCCATCTCCCCTATTAGGGCAAAGTCTAGCAGAGTTAACTGCTTGGGTACAGCAACAAGGACAACCAGCTTATCGGGGGCGACAGCTGTACGAATGGATTTATCAAAAAGGAGTGCGAAGTCTTTCCGACATCTCGGTTTTCCCCAAACAATGGCGTTCTAATCTAGAAGCAGTTCCTATCGGTCGCTCTACTCTAGACTACCGCTCTGTTGCACCTGATGAAACAGTAAAGTATCTGCTCAAACTTGCAGACGGTCAAGTTGTGGAAACTGTTGGTATTCCCACAGAAAAACGGTTGACGGTGTGTGTCTCAACTCAAGTGGGTTGTCCAATGGCTTGTGACTTCTGCGCTACGGGTAAAGAAGGTTTCCGCCGCAACTTAGCCGCCCATGAAATTATCGATCAAGTTTTAACTGTCCAAGCTGATTTTGGGCGGCGTGTCAGCCACATTGTCTTTATGGGTATGGGTGAACCATTACTAAATACAGAAAACGTAGTCAAAGCGATCGCGTCGCTTAACCAAGATGTGGGGATTGGACAGCGCTGGATGACTGTCTCAACAGTGGGTATTCCCGATCGCATTCGTAAGCTAGCTCAACAGCAGCTGCAAGTTACCCTAGCTGTTAGCCTCCATGCTTCCAATCAAGCCTTAAGAGAAAAACTTATTCCCAGCGCCCATAAGTACCCCTTAAAAGATTTACTTGCAGAATGCCGCGAGTACGTGAATTTAACTGGTCGTCGCGTCAGTTTTGAATACATCCTTTTAGCTGGGGTAAATGATGACATAAAACAAGCAGCTGAGTTAGCTCAGCTGCTACGCGGTTTTCAGAGTCACGTAAATCTGATTCCTTATAATCCGATTCAAGAGGCAGACTATCAGCGGCCTAGTTCAAGCCGCATTCAAGCTTTTCTTAACACTTTGAAGCAGCAACAGATTGCCACTAGTGTACGTTACTCGCGGGGATTGGAAGCAGATGCTGCTTGTGGTCAACTACGGGCGAAGCAACTATAGCTTTAGTCGGTTTGAAGTCGAGTCCAGGGGCATATGCTTCTATAACTTTGCCTGTGCGAGAACACATGACCATCAGGTAGTCGCAGCTGTGGCATTGTGTCCGTATTAACTGGCTACTTAACACATAATACCTTTCGGCTTCACTACCGCAATTTGGACACCGGATATTTTGTTTAATTTGCATTTTTCAAACCTTTTGAACTTATCAATTATTAAGAAAGAAGAAATTTTAAACTTGGAAGCAAACTGAATATGCAGGCAAGAACATATTAAAAAACTGTTGCAATTGTTACCAATTGGTAGATGATTTACAACTTTTTTATGTTCACTATTTCATCTTCTCAGAATTTAGTTCCAATTTCCATACAACTTTCGGTAGAAAATCTTTAGTTTTTCTTTTGTGTTTACTTACGTTCTTCGTGATCCCCATTACGAATGCTTTTATATTGTAGTGTGTAAAACAGTTTAACTAGGTGTTTAAATGCTAACAAGCGTTTATTAAGTTGGCAAGCAAAGCCTTATACAACTGCCTAGTCCAATTAATAATTTGGCTCAATATCCGAGTTAATACTATCAATTTTTAATATTTAATTAAGGTTTTGGTTCCATCGAGAGTTAGATTACCAAGCGTAAATTGTATTAAGAAAAATAAAAAAAATGCCGAGATTAGATTTAATCGGCATTTGCAATTTTTGCTAAGATATGTAATGAAACTCACCGAAAAAAATCTCTCTTAAGCGGGATGAAAGTAGTCGTATATTTCCTGTGCCAAACGGAAACCAATGCCTGAGACTTCAGCAAGCTGATCGGTACTAGCGGCGCGAATGTAATCAATTGAGCGAAAATGTGCCAAGAGTTGTTTTTGTCGGTGGTATCCCAAGCCGGGAATTTCCTCTAAGCGCGATCGCCTCATTTTTTCACTGCGTTGCTGGCGATGGAAACTGACAGCAAATCGATGTGCTTCATCCCGCAGTCGCCTTACTAACTGCACCCCTGGTTGTTCTACATCAGTCTCCAGTGGCTGAGATTCTCCGGGTAAGAAAATCTCTTCCCGCTGTTTAGCAAGGCTGACTACCCGCAAGTCTTCGAGCAAATTCATCTCTTGTAAGACTGCGACAACAGCAGATAGTTGTCCCTTACCACCATCAATCATCACTAGATCTGGCCAATCTGAATTTCCGACTCGCTGCATTTGCGGATCTTCTGCATATTTCCGAAAGCGTCGCCCAATCACTTCAGCTAAACTAGCAAAGTCATCGGAGTGACCAGCAGTGACGGTAGGATTCTTTATTTTATAGTGGCGGTAGTGTTGTTTGGCGGGTAAGCCATCGATAAACACTACCTGGGAAGCGACAGCATTCGATCCTTGGATGTGAGAAATATCGTAGCCTTCAATTCGGTGGGGTAAGTCTGGTAAATCGAGAATAGCAGCTAAATCCTCCATCGCCTGGGCGTTGCGATCGCCTAAACGTTGCGCCCGCGCCAGTTCGTATTCAGCATTCCGTTCTACCATCTCAATCAGTTCGGCTTTAATTTGACGTTGGGGTGCGACAATCGTTACTTTGCGCCCTTTACGCTGACTTAAAGCTGTCGCCAATAGTTCCGCTTCCGGTAACTCATGCTGCACTAAAATTTCTATTGGGATTTCTACATCGTCAGCAGTTTGATAATGTGACTCCAACACGCGCTGTAAAATCGCTCCTGGTTCGGCGTGGGTATCAGCAACGAAACCGAGACGACCAACTAGTTGACCTGCGCGAATTTGGAACAACTGAATGCAAGCGTGTTGCTCATCCGCTGCTAGAGCGATCGCATCCCGCGATACTGTATCATCTGGCAAAGATACCTTCTGCTCGGCTGTCAACGACTTCAACCCAGCTATTTGATCGCGAATTCGTGCGGCTGACTCAAAGTTCAACTCTTCAGCACTGATTTGCATTTGCTTTGTCAGGATGTCGATCAATTCCTGCGTCCGTCCTTGGAATACCATCGCTACCTTTTGCACGGTGAGGCGATATTCTTGTGGGGAGATGAGTTTTTGACATACGCCAGGACAACGCCCTAAATCGTAGTTGAGACACGGGCGGTCTTTGAATAGAGGTTGGGGTCTTTGGCGCAAGGCAAACAACCGCTTCGCTAAGCGTAAAATCTCCCGTAGCAGTCGAGCATCAGTATACGGGCCATAGAATTTGTCTTCTTTTTTACCCAAGCGTCGATTGCGAGTGATAAAGATGCGGGGATATTGTTCTGACCAACTAATACAAACGTAAGGGTATTTTTTGTCATCCTTCAGCAGCACGTTGAAGTAAGGCTGGTGCTGCTTAATCAAATTTGCTTCTAGGGCTAGGGCTTCGGCTTCTGTATCTGTGACGATAAACTCAATTTCTACCACTTGCCGCACCATCATGGCAATGCGATCGCTCAATTTCTGCGAGTTGCGAAAATATGAACGAACGCGCGATCGCAGCTTGCGAGACTTGCCAATATAGATAATGCGATCGCTAGCATCGCGCATGAAATAAACTCCCGGTTCTGGGGGAATTTCTTTCAGACGGCTTTCTAGGCGTTCTGGCTCTTTCACCAGCGGCTGTGTTTTAGTAGCTTTGGTTATCTCAGATGAAACCTGTGCCTCTAACTGCGCCTGTATATCTGTCATACTAAGACACTATTTATAAATGGCAGTAATCTCATTTGAGTCATGAAAGATTTAGTACAGACGCGATGTCCGAAGTGTCTGTACGCGCTCAAAAATCAAGCTTTGTGCAAAATTAATCGCTCTTAAAAAAGATAATTTATTCAGGGGCAGCCACACACCACTACTATTAATATTTTAGTAAAATTACTGGTTTTATTGCTGTTGAAGGTATTTCATTCTACATTTTCTATGAAGCAGTAATTAAATTTTGGCTTTAAAGGATGAAATTATAGCAGATTAGCAGCATTCGGCGTTAACTAAGTTTAGATTAGTTCTAGAAGAACGCAACCAAAAATTTTTATTGAGGAGCTATCTCAAGCTTGGCTGTAGCTATGAACATAGAAGAGTTTGAAACCAATTATCGCAACGGCATTGATGAAACACTCAACCAACTGCAAACAGCAGTTCTATTACTGTCACAACTAGAAGCTCGAATTACAATTATTGGTCAAGATTTGCAAAATCTCAGCCAGACAGTAGAAGAATTTGTTGTTGAACAACGAAATGAATAAAACTGAGTTCTAGCTAACTACAGCTTGAGCAACTCGTCTTCAATAGCTTGTCGTAAATCCCTCAAACTCACTGGTTTGACAAAATAACGCCTTGCTCCTAAGTTTAAAGCGCGTTGTTGATCGGCTTTAAAAGCAAATGCGGATACAACAATTACAGGAATGGTTCGCCACTCTGGTCTTTGTCCGATTTGTTCGAGTAAAGTATAACCATCGACATCCGGCAACTTCAGATCCAGCAAAACTAAATCAGGCTGGAAATCAGCCAAAGCCTGAAAAAAATCAGATCCAAATGCTAAGCCCAGAATCTGATATCCACAGAACACCAGATAATCTTCCAGCATCTGTCGATTCAGGTTGTTGTCTTCAACAAGTAATATTCTTCGATAGCTTCGGTCGCCCGGCAAAATAGTACCAGCATTCACTGTTGAAAAATTTAGATTATTACTACTCGTACTACTCGCCAAAGCCGTCAGATCTATAAGAGCTTTCAGAAGTAGTATTTACTACCGCTCGTCGTTAATATCATTGAAATTAGCACGATTACTATAAACTAATTCTGAAACTGAGGTTGGATTTATAAGCATTCATTAATATAACTTCATAAACTAGTATAACTTGATAAAAATGATTATCTATATTTATTTTTAGCCTGGGGAAAACGGCACATCACTTTGTTCTCTCCAGTTAATTTAATGTATATCTGATTACTTTCAAAGTAGGGGTGCTTAAGCAATATGGGGACACAAGGGGAGCCTGCGGTGTGCCTCACATTCCGGCGTTGAGGAGCGCCTACTTGGGGGGGGAACCCCCGTTGTAGCACGTCGCGTCGGACTGGCGCTGCCTTGGGAAGAGTTTAATCTCAAACCTAGAATCCCTTGCCAGTTGCCACTATTTTTGAAATATGTCTGAAGCAGAGTGCAAAAATTGGGAAATTCTCTCAACAGATATTTTTAGAATCTCTGGATTATGCACGAGGGCAAAGCGAACGTATCCTTCACCGAATTTACCAAACCCAGCACCAGGGGAAGCAGCAACTCCTGTTGTTTCTACCAGTAGAGTACAGAATTTTATCGAATCTTCCGCCCAAGCAGAAGGCAATTTTGCCCAGACATACATTGTCGCTTTGGGAGTAGGAACCTGCCAGCCAATACGATGCAAAGCATTAACAAATGCGTCTCGTCGGAGGCGAAATGTATCAACAGTAGTTTTGACGCTTGCTTGGGAACCACTTAAGGCAGCGATCGCACCATTTAAAATTCCCCGATACTGGTTAAAATCAACCGCTGCTTTCACTTGTCGTAAAGCGCGAATGAGTTTTGCATTACCAATGGCATAACCAACACGAAAGCCCCCCATGTTGTAGGACTTGGAAAGGGTAAAAAACTCAATTGAGACGCTTTTATCGGGGTCTGCTTGTAGGATTGAAGGGGCGAGTGGCGACGAAGGAGTGGCGACGAAGGAGTCTTCCTTTGTTTCTTCCTCAAATACCAGATCTACATAGGGGAAGTCGTGGACTAAAACCAAGTTGTGTTTTTGACAAAAGGCTACAGCTTGTTGGAAGAAAGATATAGGTGCGCTCGCTGCTGTGGGGTTGTGAGGATAACTCAACACCATCATCCGCGACTGTATTAAGACTGGAGCGGGAATTTCTTCTAGTACTGGTAAAAAATTATTTTCTTCCCGCAGTGGCATTGGGTAAATTTGACCGTTGGCTAAGTATACGCCGCCTGCATGAGAGGGATAGCCAGGATCGAGTAATAAGGCGAAATCACCCGGATTGAGTACGGCTAAAGGTAAATGGGCTGTACCTTCTTGAGAACCAATCAGTGGCAGCACTTCGGTTTCGGGGTCGATAGCAATGCCGAATTTCTGCGTATACCAATTAGCTGCTGCTTGACGAAAAGCTTGAGTACCGTGAAACAGCAAATAGCCGTGAGTAGTGGGGTCATGCAGCGACTGTGCAATCGCCTCAACGACGTGCGGTGCTGCTAACAAGTCAGAAGACCCCAAGGACAGATCGATTAAGTTCTGCCCAGCCAAAACAGCATCAGCCTTGGCTCGATCCATGTCAGCAAACACATTTGCTTGCAAGAACTTTAAACGATTAGCAAACTGCATAGTATTTTTTGTCCTTTGTCCTTCGTCATTCGTCCTTTGTCTAAAAGTATTAACAAATGACTTTTGACCAAAATAGTTGTAACTCGTAAATCTTTTGTCGTAAGTAATAAAAAATGGTATATTTCCCTAACCAAAATAAGTCGTCTGTCGTAAGGGCGGGTTTATCCAACTACCCTTGTAAGCACACAGACTATTTTGTCAAACCCGCCCGTACATCGTAAGTTATGTGCCGTTGTTTTTAGATCTTTGGCAAGAAACTAGTAGTATAGAATCTTCTATCTTCAGTTACGACTTACGTAGGGACGAGTTTATTCAACTGCCTTTGTAAGCAAACAGACTAATTTGTCAAACCCGCCCCTACGACTTACTTACCGTTAAGATGAGTATCTAAGAAGCTGGCTATCTGTTGTTTTCCGATCGCTCCCTCGGTGGAAGCTAGCACTTGAGTGCCTTGGAATAACCGCAGCGCCGGGACACCTTCCACTTTATACAGTTTGACTGTGCCGGGGTTCGGATCGACCTCCATTTTAACTACCTTGAGGCGATCGCTGTAATTATTTGCTGCCTCTTCTATCAATGGCGACATCAATCGGCAAGGACCGCACCAAGAAGCCCAAAAGTAAACCAATACTGGTTGATCGGCTTTGAGTACTTCTGTTTCAAACTCAGTATCCTTAATTGCAATTACTCCGCTCATAGTTCACTCTTTAAATATTTACCCTTGATTAGAGTCAGATGCGATCATACTAGCTATCTAAAAATTTCTATCTGCTAACAGATGTTATGTGCCAAAAAATTAAGTGGCAATCAAAGCATTTTCTCATAGTAAAGAGCTGTAGAGTGTAAATGTTGTTTGTATTACCTTTGACAGGTGACACTCAACTGTCAACAAAGTTACCTTGATGCCGTGAGTGGCCAATAAACCATCCGACTTTACCATCTTGTTATCCTGTTTTTTTAGATTTTTATGATCGGTTTGCGGAAAAATTGAATTCCATGTGTATACAAATAGTAAAAGTGTGTGTTGAGGAGTTAGATTGCGAATTATGAAAAATTTATTAACTGTTGTATGCGGCTCAGCTTTATTGGCTCTAACTTCCGGAGGAGTAGCACAAGCAGCAGTACTCGGTACACAAGAGTTTTCCAATGCTGGCGGCAGTAGCGATATATTTAAAGACTATCAACTGACATTGACTATTGGCCCAGCATCCAATAGATATCCTTCAAATGCACCTTTGTTTGACGGTCTCAAAGTCACTCCAGCCGATGTCGGACGAACTTTTACCGTTAACGCTGATACCGATCCTAACTTTAATCAGTTTGCCAGCTACTTAACCGATGGAAATCCTGATGGAATGCAATTGATAACCGGTACTGGCACTTTAGGGAGGGCAGGAGGCGCTTTAGGTGCTAGTGGTAATTTATTTGGTGGTAATCCAGATTTAGCCGGAAACAGGATTGATAGTATCAGCGTGCAGATAAATTCGATGAATCTGGATTCTCCTGGTACTAATCCGAATGGTGATGGTATTTGGACTAATGAATCTTTTAATGCCACTGTAATTGTAGAGGGAGAACCGCTGAATCAGCAGTCAGCAGCACCAGTTCCCGAACCGACTTCTACATTAGGAGTGCTAGCATTTGGGGTTTTGAGTACAGGTTTAATTCGGCAACGCAAACAGCGATCGCTACTTCATAAGTAGTAGTGTCAAAAACGCTTGCCCATAAGTAAAGGGCAGTAATAATATGTAACGCACCACTCAATTAAAAAAGGTGCGTTACATATTATTTATATATATTTATTTGAATTTAATACGTTTACTTATAAATAACAGCAGCTAATTTTAGCCTACTAAAGTAAAGAAGAAATTGCTTTTGAGCAAAGCATCAAATTGTCAACTAATCGATAGGCTCTCTCAATTTAGTAGAGGAGCCTATCAAATTTTTGTCAAAGCTGTTAGCTTCTAGAATTATTGCAATTGAGTGATAAAATTTCAGTGCGAATGAGTTAATCAAGCTAAAATTATAGTTGATCTAACTGCTTTCTCAATTGTTCTAATTCCGCATCAACTACTTGAGGCTGTTTATTAGAATTTGAGTTAGTTGATTGGCGATCAGCTTGTGGCAGAGAGGGTTGATTTTGAGAAGTCGCAGGGCCTAGGGACATTTGGGCTTTTAGTGCTAATAATTCATCATCGACATCGCTACCAGCTTCTAGCTGTGCAAATTGGCTTTCTAAATCGCTTCCAGTTAACTCACCTGCTGCCTGCGCCCGTGCTTCTTGCATCAAAACTTTTTCTTCCATCCGCTCGAAGGCTGCCATTGCACTGCTGGTTCCTAAGCGCCCTACTGTGCTTTGCAGTTGCTCTTGAGCCTTGGCAGCAGAAGCGCGCGCCTTGAGCATATCCTTCTTAGTCTTGGCTTCAGAAATTTTACTTTCCAAGGCGACTAAGCTGCGTTTGAGCGTATCAATTTGACCGACTTGCTGATCCAGCGTAGCTTTGAGTGTATTGGCAGTTTCACTGAAAGTCTTTTTGCGTTCTAGTGCTTGTCGAGCTAAGTTTTCATCGCCTTTTTGCAAAGCCAAACGGGCATTACGATCCCACTTGTTGGCTTCATTTTGGTTTTGATTGTACTGTTGTTCGCTGCGTTTTTGAGAGGCGATCGCCTGAGCAACACCTTGACGCAGCTGCACCAAGTCTTCCTGCATTTCCAGGATAGCTTGCTCTAGAATTTTCTCCGGGTCTTCTGCCTTACTAACTAAATCGTTTAGGTTAGCTTTGACAACTCTGCCAATGCGATCAAATAATCCCATAACTGTATTTTTCCTTTTCGG
>DATNQH010000110.1:0-4579 GCA_036704105.1 Leptolyngbyaceae cyanobacterium
TACTTTTACAGATTGCTATCTTTAGAAAGATGCATGAGCAAGCTCTGAGTAGTATTACTAATGAAGTTTTGTTATTTTTTTATCATTAATAAAAATTAAGTGGTTTGTAACGCTAAAGGCAGCTTCTAGCGTTGCTTTGACTATACAGATATTTCAAAAAGAATTTAAGTTAGAAGTTATACCTGGGGAAGGTAGACTTTTACTGTGCTGTCAGAGCCAAACTGATTGAAGAATGGTTAAAGATGAACTGCCGAAGCCATTTAATACAGAGGTTAAAAAATGACTTATGTAGAGATGGTGATGGTAGCAACTTATGATGTATGCCTTATTGTCTTTTTTGTGGCACTTGCACTCATCGCCTTTTACACTGCACTATATCTGATTGGACGAGTAACGATAGCCCAAAGGCTGGCGCGTAGTTTATGGCTAGATGGAGCCGTGATCGCGATCGGGTTTGGCATTTGCTTAATTCACTTCATCGGGATGTTAGCTGATGAACTGCGGATACCTAAGAGCTATGACTTCTTAATTGTCTTGTTCTCGATGGTAGTGGGTATTGTTGCTGGAACTACCCTGTTAGTCGTCAGCCGTAAGAGTATAGGTATGTTTGAGTTACTAGCCCGAAGCGCTTTCATCGCAATTGAGATTGCTGTTATACATTATATTTATATGCCTGGGATGGTGGAGGCGATCGCTCAGTATGAGCCTAAGCCAATTGCGATCGCTATCTTTGCACTCGTTGTCACCCTCTGGCTAGCTTTTTGTCTGCGCATACGAACTAAACTAGCTCGAAGCCTGCGGAACGGCAGTGGGATTGTAATTGCGATCGTCACCGAAAATGCCATTGGCGGAATGCACCATACAGCAGTAGCAATGGCCAGATCAAAGTCGATCAACCAAGTGGTATCGCCTCATAGTATAAATAACTCCTTAGTGCTGACTAAGATTGGATTTACAACCTTGATCGTTTTGATGCTGGCGCTACTAGCCATGCTAGTGCTGCTAGCTTGCTTGTTTAATCAGCACGTTAATGCTATAGATGCCAAGACCAAGGCACTACATCAAAGTGAAGAACGCTTTCGCTCCTTGGTACAAAATGCATCTGATATTATCTCAGTTATTACAGCTAATGGCATAGTTTGCTACACAAGTTTATCCATCAAACAAATTCTCAGTAATGAACCCGAAAATTGGCTAGGGAAAAAGGTATTTCGCCTTGTTCATCCTGACGATCTTGTTAAGGCAAAAAAGTTTTTGCAGGAAGTTTTTAACTCTTCAGCTACCAACTTCACAACAGAGTTTCGTTTACAGCACGCGGATGGTTCGTGGCGAGATTTTGAAGTAATTGCTAACAATTTACTAGCTGAACCGAGTGTGGCTGGTATCGTTATCACTTATCACGACATTACTGAGCGCAAGCGGACTGAGGAAGCATTGCGCTCTAGTCTGGCAACTAATCACGCTCTAATCAATGCTATGCCAGACTTGCTATTTCGCATTAGTGCTGATGGCAGTTATGTCAACTTCAAAGCATCTAAAGATGATCAGTTGCTACTACCTTATAGTGAGTTTTTGGGCAAAAAAGTTGCCGAGGTAATGCCTTCTGAGGTAGCTCAATCTATGATGCATTACATCCAACAAGCACTAGTGACCTCAAAAGTGCAAATTTTTGAATACCAATTACTACTACAAAACCAACTGCAACATTACGAAGCGAGGATTGTAGTCAGTGCTGAAAATGAAGTGATGGCAATAGTACGTGACATCACTGTGCGCAAGCAGGCAGAAGAAGAACTACAAAAAGCTAAAGAAGCAGCTATTGCAGACAACCAAGCTAAAAGCAAATTTCTGGCAATGATGAGCCATGAGATCCGCACGCCATTGAATGCCGTCATTGGCATGACTGGCCTGCTTTTGAATTCTGGATTGAAATCAGAACAACGAGGCTTTGTCAAGATTATACGTCATAGCAGTGATGCGTTACTCAATATCATTAATGACATTCTGGACTTTTCTAAGATTGAGTCTGGCAAACTGCAACTGGAACAGCAACCTTTTGACCTCCAAGGTTGTGTTGAGAGAGCTTTCAGCTTAGTGACTTCTAAGGTAGCAGAAAAAGGTTTAAAGCTATCCTATGAGATTGCTCCACAAACCCCAAACACTATCGTCGGAGATGCTGCTCGACTGAGCCAAGTTTTAGTGAATCTGCTTAGTAATGCGGTTAAATTTACTGAGGTTGGAGAAGTTACTGTTTTGGTGACAGCATCGCAGCTAAGCTGCAAGGGGCAAGAAGACGCTGCGCCAAGGCAAGAAGCACGAGATTTGAGGCAATCAGGAAAGGCTAGTAGTACGAATCTGGGAGCAAACGAAAAATCTAACCTCTCGCCTCTGTCTTCTCCCCTCTTGTCTGATTCCAACCTCTCGCTCAGCTCCCACCTCTGGCCTGAGTACGAAATTCAATTTGCTGTTAAAGATACGGGCATTGGCATTCCTGATGAGCAGAAAAAGCTACTGTTCAAGTCCTTCAGCCAAGGTGATTCTTCGATTACCCGCCGCTATGGGGGTACAGGGTTGGGTCTTGCTATCTGTAAACAGCTAATGGAAATGATGGGAGGGCGCATCTGGGTTGAGAGCCAAGTGGGTATTGGTTCGACTTTTTATTTCACTTTGGTTGCTCAAACCAGTTTCATTCAACTAAATACTACTGAGAAGGAGCCTATACAAGAAATACCATTACTTGCCCAACAATTACCTTTAAGGATTCTATTAGCTGAAGATAATCGGGTGAACCAGCAAGTTGCCTTGCTCATCCTAGAGCAACTTGGCTATCAAGCTGATGCAGTGGGCAATGGATTAGAAGTACTGCAATCGCTGCGCCGTCAGGTATATGATGTAGTGTTGATAGACTTACAGATGCCAGAAATGGACGGATTGACTGCTGCTCGTCATATTTACCTGGAATGGCCGCAAGGACTACGACCTCGGATTATTGCCATGACAGCATATGTTAGTCAAGACGACTGGGAGCAGTGTTTAGAAGCTGGCATGGATGACTACGTTAGCAAACCGATTCAAATAGAAAAACTTGTCAATGCCCTGAGTAAGTGTCAGCCAAATAGAAAGGGGTTAGCGGCTAGGGATTGGGGAATAGAGGAAGAGAGAAGAGGAAAAGAGCATAGAGACGGGGAAGCTCTTGAAGATGGGGCGAGGAAGATTGCCCCTTTTGCTTTCTCTGCTGGCTCAGATCTCATTTCTTCCCTAGCCTCTAGCCCCCAGCACGCCAGTTGCTACAACGCGGGGAACCCGCGCAACGCACTGGCTCCTCCAGCCCCGCTTGATGTCAAAGTACTACAATCATTACGCAAGATGGCAGGTGCCAGAGCTAGCGATGTTTTAGCTCAAGTTGTCGATAATTATATTGAACAGGCTCCGCAACTGCTGCAAGCCATGCGTAACGCAGTTGCGAAAGGAGATGCAGTAGCTTTGCATCGGGCTGCTCATGGGTTAAGGTCGGCAAGTGCTAACTTAGGAGCAACGGCTTTGTCTCAACTTTGCAAGAAATTGGAAGGTATGGGTAAGGCTGGTATTACCGCAGAAGCGCTGGCAGATGTGTTGCAAGCTGAGGAGGCATACGAAACAGTTAAGGCAGCTTTGCAAATAGAACGCCAACAAAGTTAAATATGCAGTTATCAGACAATGCGCGGCGCGGAAGCCCCGTGTTTTAAAACCTGGCGCTCGCAAGCAAAACCGGATCTCGCCTCCGGTTTGCAATTGCTGCAAGCGGGAAGCGCCGCGCCAATATAAAGATTGAGCGAAGCGAATCATTGTTTAAAGTCTTTGCACCTCATAAGTGATATTATTGCGCACATGAAACAAGTTCTGACGCTGGTTTGCAAGTTAAACCCCACCTCTGAACAGGCTGTCAAAATTGAGGCAACCTTAAAAGCGTTTGCGGATGCTTGCAACTATACTAATGAGCAAGTCAAACCGAAAATAACCAGCAAAATAACGATTCAGGGTGTAGTCTATGAGGATTTACGCTCTCGATTCGGGTTGGCTGCAAACCTGGCTATTAGAGCTTGTGCCAGAGTTGGCGCTAACAGATTAGCCGCAAAACAGAAAGGCAAACCAGTTAAAACATTCAAGCCAACATCTGCTGATTACGACCAGCGGATTTTTGTGTTTCGAGAAAAGGACTGGACTGTTAGCCTAACAACTGTGGATGGTAGGGAACACATCAAGTTGGATGCTGGCAATTATCAACGGGGCAAACTTAAGGGTAGAAAACCTACTAGCGCCCAATTGTGCAAGCACCGCGACGGCAAATACTACATCCACATTCAACTAAAGGATGAGACACCAAAGCCAATAAAATCAACTAATGTAATTGGTGTTGATTTTGGCAGGCGAGATATTGCGGTAACAAGTAACGGGGATAAGTGGGATGGCAAGAAGTTAACAAAAACTAGGGACAGATATTCTAGAACTAGAGCGTCTCTCCAGAAGAAAGCTTCCACACGCACAAGATCGAGTCGACGTAGGTGTCGGCGGATTTTGGTACGGCTATCGGGGCGCGAGA
>DATNQH010000111.1:0-3844 GCA_036704105.1 Leptolyngbyaceae cyanobacterium
TCCTGATAGAGTCAACTTAACTTGTTGCGTTGGTTGAGCATGAATTGGACTATTACCCGCATTTCTCACGAGCTGATAAAAAAATGGGGTCAAAAGCTGCGAAAATATAAGTAGGAAAAGACTTTCAGCCATTGACACGAATGCCCCCAACAAAGACACAGTGTATCCCAGACCAATTCAGTTTTGGACGAGTTGAATCTCGAAAAGTAATCGTCAATTTTCAGGGAGGCTCACTCACGTCAGAAGGGGGATTAGTTTTGATAGCGGAACTGGACAAGAAGCGGCAAATTACTTCTCGCTTTGCTGCCTGTTTTCAAGATCACCGCTGCCCAAAAAAGATTGAGCACGGACTACACAGTTTAATCGCTCAAAGGATCTATGGGCTGGTACAAGGTTACGAAGACTTAAACGACCACGAAACTTTACGCCGTGACCCAGTACTTGCACTAGTTTTGGGCAAAATTAATCAAGATAAACCTTTAGCCGGAAAAAGCACTCTCAACCGCTTGGAATACTGCCCGATAACTGTCAGTGACCAAGCCAACAGCCGCTATCATCGGGTAGAACACAACCCCAAAGAAATCGAGAGGTTGTTGGTTGAGTTGTTTCTAGAATCATACCACTGTGCTCCTCAGTCGATTGTGTTGGATTTGGATGTAACCGATGACTCGGTACACGGAAACCAGGAGCAAGCCTTTTTTAACAGTTACTATGGGGGAGTTTGTTATGCCCCACTTTATATATTCTGTGGACAGCATTTGTTAACGGCTAAGCTTCGCCCCTCCAACGTAGACCCAGCCAGTGGAGCTTTAGAGGAGTTACAGCGGTTAATTGAACTAATTCGTGCGCGATGGCCACAAACACAGATTCTTGTTCGCGGCGACAGTGCTTATGGTCGTGAAGAAATCATGAGTTGGTGTGAAGCTCAAACACAAGTAGATTATGTGTTTGGATTAGCTAGCAACAGCCGTCTTAAAATGGGAGCATATGATGCCATTGAGAAAGCTATAGTTGATTACGAGCAACGGAAAGAGCCAGTAATCTCTTTCCTAGAAAAACAGTTCAAACCTGATGAAGACAAAAGCGAAGCAGCAGCTCTGGTCCCTGGGTCTGTGTGGTATCGTTCGCTGTGCTACAAGACCTTAGATTCCTGGAGTCGATTTCGGCGCGTGGTTGCCAAAGTCGCCTACAACAGCCAGGGCTTGAAAATGCGCTTTGTCGTTACGTCCCTACCAACTGCCAAATTTCCTCCTGGTAAACTTTACACTAAAAAGTATTGCCCTAGAGGAGAGATGGAAAACCGCATTAAGGAACAGCAGCTCGAACTGTTCAGCGACCGGACTTCTACTCAAACCTTTGAAAGCAACCAATTACGGCTGTGGTTTTCTAGTGTTGCCTATGTTCTCATGCAAGCCTTACGGGAACAGTGCTTGGCAAAGACTCCTTTGGCAAGCGCTCAAGTGGGAACCATCCGCACTAAACTACTCAAACTAGGGGCGCGAGTTCTCACCAGTGTCCGACGGGTTTTGATATCTATCAGTAGTAGCTGTCCCGATCGAGACATCTTTGCCACTGCTTACCGACGCTTGCAGACACTACCCAATTCCGCTTAGTCCTACTTATTGTGTTCCAAGCAGCAGGAAGTTTTATTAGGCGCTGGTTTTCAACTCCAGCTGGAACTCGTCATGGTTATCTCTATCTAAAAGTGGTGATTGCTGCCATTAACTCTATCGAAATTACTGGAAGTTTAGTTGATTAATCAGTTTTTTTGCTCGAGAAGGTCTCCAGGTTTTCAAAGTATTAAAAATTCTGCTTGAGAAAGACAAAAACGAGTAATTTGAGTCAGCTCGTGAGAAATGCGGGACTACTGATAGGTGAATCATGCAACACCGATTCCAAAGTACAGTCGTATCCAAAGCTAGATACAGTCGATGATTTTGCCAATCTTTGAGTGCTACCATCACCAGTGGCAAATACAACCTTTCAACACCAACTCGTTTATTGCCCAGAAATCTACGCCATCTGCGCTTCACTACTTTGAGCTTTTTGGGCACTGCTTTGTACGTATGGTTCCCATGCTGGCAAACTTAACTGCCCACTACAAAGCACGAGCGCTAACCATCCAAGCCAGAGCTTTGAGGTGACGCAAATCGTCATACTTACTGTATTGACGCAGGTATCCCAATAAATGACTATGGAGTTGGGTTGAGTTTGACATGATGCACTTGGCTTTTTTGTGGTAAATTTAGCCTCTCATGTCTCTCGACCCTTTTTATTAGAATCCTTGTTTTTACTGGGTTTTACATACTTGTGTCAGGCAGTCAGCAATCAAACTGATTCATCATAGAGATTAAGCGAGGAAAACCGAGAGATAATTGCGGAATTGGAAATACTTTTAACCACGGCTTAATCAAATTAAAGCAAACAAAGGGCTGTAGGATTAGACGAAGATTATTAAGGAGGTTTTTCCAGCCAAGATTTTTATCCCAGCTTTCATGGGACTGAAACTTATGAAGAATCGGCAGCAGAGATTTATTTAGGCTATCTGAGTGAAGGCTAACCATAAGATAGGCGCTCATAACGAGTTCCCACCATTTCTCAATTTGGGCATAACTAGTAACCCGAAAATCAGCCCATCCTAATTCATTCTTACTTTGCTTCAATCCATACTCTATCCAAGTTCTAATCCCGTAAATATTGCCGATATCTTGATATTTTATGTTGGGTATATGTGTCATTAAATAGCAAGTTGAATTGGCTGGCAACTTCTCAGTATCAGTAGTAACAAGCCAATATTGTTCAGGACAGCGTTTGCCATAAATAATTTCTCTAATATATCTGATTTCCTTCCTGCCATCGCTAAAGATTCGTTTAAATTTTCGCCATTTATTGCTTCTAACTCTCTCACCTGGTAGCAGCCAGACCGTATGATTACTACGAATAGCAACAACAAAATGAATTTTTAATTCATAAAGAGTATCAATAAAATTAGTACCGCCCTCCCCATAAAGGCTATCTGCTAACACTAACTTAATCCTTATTCCCATTCTTAATAGTTTTCTAACTATTTCAGCAGCTATTTGCGGTTTAGTTAAATATTTATCTTCTTTTTTTAGTCTCTCTTTTGGTTTATAAACTTCAAACATTAACGGTAAAGTTATTCCATCTATATATGCATAAGCAGTAACGGCTACTATTCCATTTTCAGTCTTACCTAAGTTTCCAATATATTGTCGCTTCACATAATCTGTCGCTTTCCCTTGTTTTTTATCACCTGTATCATCAATAATTAGGATAATTTCTCGCCCTGACAATATTTTTAAAATTATTTCTAATCTCTGTTGTCTTAGCTCCTGTGCTGACCAAGGTGATTTAGATAGAAAATGATGTAAGGACTGTTCATTATCTAATCCAACAACTTTGGCTATTGCAGGTAAAGTTTTGCGTTTTATGTCGGCAATCAGTCCTACATGAAGATACTTAAACGCTTCAAAACTTCTTACTTCTGGAAATAGATTTTGATACAACTGGCAGTACGAATCTATAAATTGTACTGTCGGATATGGAGGTCGAGGCTCAACCATAGCCTATGTCTTGAGTTGAGAGCTTTATCTTCATTATACTCTCGCTAGAGTGACAGAAGAAAGATAAGCTGACATACATCTAACTTGCAATAACTCTTTGGCATTGCCGGATGTTAAACATCGCCACATGAGTCAATGCTGGTGGCAACCTCATCGCTCTAGATAGCCATTTGTAAGCTGCTTGACGGCTGGTGAATAACTTTCTTTTGTCACTCTGGCGAGAGTATAATGAAGATAAAGCTCTCAACTTAAGACATGGG
>DATNQH010000112.1:0-7406 GCA_036704105.1 Leptolyngbyaceae cyanobacterium
TTGACTATCCACAAATCAAATGGTCGTGGTGGTTGAGCTAGTGTTTTTCTTAGGGCAATTGTAGAGTTATTGTTATTAGGTTCTTGATGCGCTAAGAGAAATAAAGGGGCATTTTTGACAGGGTTTGTTGTGCGATCAAGACGGTTAAATTCATAACCCAACGTCATGATTTCTCTAGTTTGCCCATGAGTTTTGTGAGCATAGGCAATCAAAACTGGATTTTGAGATGTCTTTTGAATAATTGGAACTAAAATATCGGCTCTTTCAATCTTTTGATAGCCAAAATTGTAGACTACAGTTACGGCTCCCAGAAAACCTAATAACCAGATTAGTACTACTGCTTTTTTCCCTCTAGTTTGAAGAAAGCGCAGCATTTGCTGATGATTCGTCAAATCTAGATCTGTCCCTGCTAGCAAATTATTAGCATCCCAACAGACAGCAAGTGCAGCTGCAATTACAATGATAAAAGCTGGAAAATAAACGAAGTGGTAGCGAGAAGCGATGGATAAATCGGCACTCAGAATATAAGTGATACCAAGAAACAGTGCAATTACTACTAATACGTAACCACCTAAAACTTGAATATCTAAGCGTGTTTGCGATCGCCCCAGCAAAATTTTCCAGCCTCGAATGAATATTGGTAGCGTCCAAAACAGAAAAATTATCACCAACCCACCACAGGCGATCGCAATTGGCAAACTTACTCCTTCCACAGGTAGCAACCACAGCATGGTAAGGATCCAAGCTAAGAATCTAGCAATGTTTTCTAGACTGCTTTGAAAGGTATTACCGTCGTAAATCCACCCCGTTAACTGATTATCTGGAATACTTTGTAAGAAAGGCAACCAAACTCCTCCTCCTACTAAAGTACCAGCAGCAACAGCATAAAGCCTCCACCAATTTCGATCTGGGGTAGAGAAAGTGTCTTGCCTGTGGGAATTTTTTGTTTGAAATTTGCGAATCCAAAATCTAAAATCTAAAATCCAAAATCTTAGCAGAACTAAGGCTTCGGCGCAGAGGGCGATCGCAAAGAAGTAATGAACGGCAATTCCCAAACTGTTAACTACTACCCAGATTAATCCTACCCATATAGGGAAGGGAGTTTTATTGTGGATAGCCCGCGTTGCTACTACCAAGCAAGACAAGGAAGCGATAATTAACAAAATCGCTAAGGTGTAATGACGCGCTTCTTGAGCTTGATAAATACCATAAGGTGAAACTGCGATCGTTGCTGCTGCGATCTGAGCGACTAATCGAGAGCGAAAAGCTAGCCAGCCTAAGCCAAAGATAGCTGGGATTGATATTGCACCCAGAATAGCACTGAGCGATCGCGCCGCCCACAGTGAAGCTAATCCATTTTCTGGAGGAAATAGCTGCATCCACAGATGATTCAGGATAAAGTAGACCGGAGGATGGGTACTCTCAGTCATTAAATTGTGGAAGACAGCAGCAATATCGGCATTAGGGCGAGGCTGTAGGGGCATTAGCAGTGTATCTAGGGAAATTGCGCGATCGAGTGGTACTGTGTCAAAACTATTGCCTAAGCTAAAAACCAAAGTGGCAAATTCATCTGCCCAAGGAGATTTTGCTGTCAAATTGGTAAACCGTAATGCTGTACCAATGGCTAGCCAGGCCATCAGCAGAACAAAATGAAACCAGCCTTTATGGGTAAAAGCTTTCAACAACCCATAAACTCCTCAAAACTATAGAAATTAAAAATTAAAAATCACAGAATGTAAATCATATCGACTTGGATTTTTCCCCTACTTCCTGATAATGGCGACAGCCATCACACGGGCCTTCGGGATTAACTGCACACCTGAGATAACCAGAACGGGCATTAAATCGGCAGCTAATATCGCCAATTAGATAACCCACTCCTTCTAGGTAGTAGCGATCGCGTGGCGTTTCAAAACGAGATTCACGCAGCCTCTGGGAACGAGATTCGCTAGGAATGGGTGTATTGTAAAGCCTCTGTGTCCTAACTCTGTACGTGCTAGTCAAGGCGCGCCTCAATCTAGCTTGTGTCTCAACTTCACTCCGGCGCATCATCCATAGTGAAAACAGTGGTGGTATCAGCCCAACGGCAAAAATCCAGAAAGTTTCCAACACCCGATCGTTACCTCTAATCTGCAAACATCTGAGACTGGCTAGTGGTGAGAATGATGAATGATGAATGATGAATTCAATCCAATCGCATTGCTGCATTCAGCCTTTGCGTTCACTCCTCATTTCTTAATTTAAAACAATCAACTCAGAAAACGACGTTTGCAGCGGTCGTAACAATGGATGATAACAATTGCAACGGTCAAGCAGACAAGCAGAAATCCAACTAACAGCAGTGATCGCCGCAGTTTTCCGAGAAAAAAACCCACTTAAAATAATTGCAGATCTTGAATCGCTTCTAAATCAATGTTCCCTGTCAAAATGATTTTGCGATCAAACATATAATTTGCGATCGTGCTACTAATCGCATCGGCACAAACAAATTAAAAAAGCAAGCCCCCTCGCAGGGATTAGGGGTTAAGAGTTCTCGCCCCTAGTTCAGTCAAGACTAATTGCTCAACCCACAGCCGAAAAAATTGACTTGAAAACTTTGCTATGCGGTATTTACGGATAAACGCGATCGCTCATTCAGGAAAACTAGAGAAACATCCGTAGATTCAAGGAGTTTATTAGTTTACCAAGAAGCTATGAATAAAAGCAAATAAAATTATTTCTAAAATATGTCTCTTAACGTTGAAGTTTTAGAAAAAAGTTTTGAGCGCGTTAAACCTCAAGCAAACGATTTTGCTTTCAGTTTCTATCAAAACCTGCTCACTGACTATCCTCAGCTACGATCATTGTTTGCTAAAACCAATATGGAGGAGCAGCAGCAGAAGTTAATGATGTCTTTAGTGCTGGTGATTGAGAATCTACGCAACCCTAATTACTTAAAGGTTATCCTCAAGAATCTAGGCCAAAGGCACATGAGCTATGGCGCTATTGAGCAACATTATCCAATGGTGGGTGCAGCCCTCTTAAAAACCTTTGAATCTTATCTAGGAGCGGACTGGACTCTAGAAGTTAAACAGGCGTGGATAGATGCCTATGGAGTACTAGTTGACCTGATGTTGGAAGGCGCGAAGAATCCTGAAACAATTTCTCCAATGAATAATGTAGTTGCGCATGACAAAGCATTTGAGAGCAGCAAACCCCCAACTCAGGCTGCTGCTACTTCTAGTGTGAATTATTCTCAAGGAACCTCTAAGTTCGAGAATTTCCCGCAATTGAGCGATCTCAAACAAAATGTTAAGACTTCAGAAAGCAGTAAAGCCCCAACTCAGGCTTTTATTACTACTTCTAGTGTGAATTATTCTCAGGAAACCCCTAAGTTAGAAAATTTTCCTCAATGGAGCGATCTTAAGCCAAATATTAAGCTGTCAGAGAGCAGCAAACCCTCAACTCAGACTACCGCTACTACTTCTATCCTAAATCGGAAGGTATTACTAATCGTTTCTTTAGTAATAGCTAGTTTACTGGGTATTGGCTTCTTTTACTTGCATTCCAACTCAAAACAGGATAACGGTAGCCTGACAAGCTCTGCTGGAAAAACAACATGAGCGCATGAGCAATTAGCCTTAAGCTAATTGCTCATTGTTAATCACTTCAAACTAACTCCGAAGCGGCTGTCTCTGGTGGCTGCATTTGCGGCTGGAATTGGAACAGCGAGTATACCACATTTCGGCGAATATTGATCATCATATCCAAGAACATTTCAAATCCTTCGCTCTTGTACTCGATCAATGGGTCTTTTTGTCCGTAACCCCGTAGTCCGACAGACTCGCGTAAAGAATCCATTTGTTGTAGGTGTTCGCGCCAGAGAGTGTCAATCTGATTTAAGATGAAGAACCGTTCAGCTTGCCGCATTAGTCCAGGTTGAACCGAGTCGATCTCTGCTTCTTTGATGTCGTAGGCAATCCGCACCTGTTCGTGTAAGAAGGTTTTGATTTCGCTAACAGAAAGATCTTCTAGTTGTTCTGGCTCCAGATCTGCCAATAAATAGACGAATTCCTTCACCTTACTGACTAACTTGGCTAAGTCCCAATCTTCCGAGGGCAAGTCAGGATTGATGTAGTAATCTACGATCTCATCCATTGTTTTTTCGGCGTAACCGAGTACCTGTTCTTTGAGATCTAGCCCTTCGAGTACGCGACGACGTTCAGCGTAGATTGCACGACGTTGTTTATTCATTACTTCGTCGTACTCAAATACCTGCTTACGGATGTCGTAGTAATAGGTTTCAACCTTTTTCTGCGCTCCTTCTAGACTGCGGGTGAGCATCTTGGACTCGATTGGCATATCTTCCTCAACCCGGAAGAGATTCATCAAATTAGAGACGCGATCGCCACCAAAAATTCGCAGCAAGTTATCCTCTAAACTGAGGAAAAATCGAGTTGAACCAGGGTCGCCTTGACGACCAGCCCGTCCCCGCAATTGGTTGTCAACCCGCCGCGATTCGTGACGTTCTGTACCAATTACGTGCAAACCACCAATAGAGACTACCTCATCATGTTCCCGACTGGTGAATTGTTCGTATTCGTGCTTGATTCGCTTGTAGACTTCTCGTAATTGTTGGATTACTGGGTCATCTGTAGGGGCTTTTTCGGCGGCAACAGCTACCTTATCTTCTGCCTCTAGTTCTGTTAAACTACGTTCGCCATATTCCCGCACTGCGAATTCTACTGCTGCTTTGAGCAGTTGTTCTGTTTCGCGCGATAATTGAGTGGGGTAAATTTGAGGCGACGCTTTCCAAGTCTTAACTTTTTTACCAGGAACAAAGCCTTGACCGCTGCCACTTGACGATGGGGGCATACCGGGTGTGCGCGCCATAGCAAAAACATCTTCATCCTCTGGCTGCACGATTTGAGGCATAAAGTATTCCCGCAACTTCAGCCTTGCCATGTACTCGGCATTTCCACCCAGAATGATGTCAGTGCCCCGACCAGCCATGTTGGTAGCGATTGTCACAGCCCCTTTTCTACCAGCCTGAGCAATAATTTCTGATTCTCGTTCTACGTTCTCTGGTCTGGCGTTGAGCAAGTTGTAGGGAATTTCTAGTTGGTTTAACAGACTACTCAATACTTCTGATTTTTCGACGCTGGTAGTTCCAACTAATACAGGTCGCCCAAGTTCGTGCATCTCAGCACATTCTTGCGCGATCGCTCGCCACTTAGCATCCTCCGTCTTATATACAACATCGGATAAGTCATGACGGCTTCTGACTCTGTTGGTAGGAATGATTGTGACTTCGAGTTTATAAATCTTTTCAAACTCAGCTTCTTCTGTCTTCGCCGTTCCTGTCATTCCGCCTAACTTGGGATACAGCAGAAACATATTTTGGTAAGTAATTGTCGCCAGAGTTTGAGTTTCTGGTTGAATCTCCACCCTTTCTTTAGCTTCAATTGCCTGGTGCAGTCCATCACTCCAACGCCGCCCTGGAAGTACTCGTCCCGTAAATTCATCCACAATCACAATTTCGTCATGGCGGACGATATAATTTACATCCTTGAGAAATAATTCTTTGGCTTTAATCGCATTAAATACAAAGTGCGCCCAAGGATCGTTGGGGTCGAATAAATCTGTTACTTCCAGTAAATTTTCTGCTTCGGCAAAGCCTTCATCGCTCAATAGTACGTTACGAGCTTTTTCATCAACTTCGTAATGGTCATCCTTGTTCAAAGCTGCTGCGATTTGGGCTGCTTTGAGGTATTTTTCTGTCGGTTTTTCGACTTGTCCAGAGATAATTAAGGGTGTCCGTGCTTCATCAACTAAGATCGAATCAACTTCGTCAATGACGCAATAGTTGAATGGGCGTTGCACAACATCTGCTATTGCAGTTGCCATGTTGTCCCGCAAATAATCGAAGCCGACTTCACTATTTGTTACATAAGTAATGTCGCAGTCATAGTTTTTCTTGCGCTCATTTGGCCCCATGCCTTGCTGAATCAGCCCGACAGTCAACCCCAAGAAGCGATGTACCTGTCCCATCCACTCAGCATCACGCCGCGCCAGGTAATCGTTAACTGTGACAACGTGGACACCTTTACCAGAGAGTGCATTAAGATACGCAGGTAGGGTAGCTACCAATGTTTTTCCTTCACCCGTTTTCATTTCGGCAATTTGCCCTTGGTGAAGGATGGTGCCACCCAAAAGTTGAACGTCAAAATGTCGCAAACCTAATACCCGTCGTGCGGTTTCTCGTACTACGGCAAAGGCTTCTGGTAACAAACTATCTAGGCTTTCTCCTTTTTCTAGCCGCTGTTTAAATTCCGTTGTTTTGCTGGCTAGTTGGTCATCAGAAAGTGCCTGAATATCTTCCTCTAGCAGATTGATTTCTGTAACGTAAGGCTGGTATTTTTTGAGCTTACGAGCGTTCGGATCGCCCAGCAAGTTTTTCAGCATGGTTGGTAAGGGAAACTATAAGATTTTTGGAGTTTGTAGAGGCGGATTTTTCTTTGTTGTCTGTGCGATTACAGATATCATTGGTAAATCCCCCCTTACAGAGTTTTGAGCGTCGCGTAGCCGCACCAGTCATAAGAGCGCGTCACGTTGACTTTTGATTTTGCCCTCACCGCGTTTGCGGTGAAAAGTTTTAGCTAAATGCTAACTTTTTTTCAAAATTCAAAATTTACTAATTTGGAGTTAGTTTTTGCGCTTGAGTGTAGGTTTTATGCTGTTATAGATCGTATCATTTCACTTCCTTTTGGGGTGGGGGGTATGCGATCGCGCTTGGTAGAGAAAGCCCAACAGAAGAGGACAAGGGGACAAGGTGACAAGGTGACAAGGGGAAATAATAGTTGTTAACTTCCCCCACTCACCACTCAAAACGAGCTACTCGCCAGTACGGGCGCACAGCTGTGCGCCCGTACCCACTCGCCACTCGCCACTCGCCCCTCGCCCCTCGCCACTCATTGAGAGTTTTCCCATTCTGGAGTCAGACGACGGAAGTTGTACTCAGTCGCACCGGGATGACAAGTGGCACAGCTATTAAGATTGATGGGACGTGGTAGCTTGACTTTGGGATGCAATGCTTTGAAATAGCGAGACTCTTGTATGCGATATGGTATCTCTTCTTCTTTGTTGAGGGGACGCGAAAAAGTTCTAAGATAGTTCCACACCAGTAAGCGGGGTGGATCGACTAAAGGTTTAAGCTGGGCACCATAGTGCTGGGGATCTTGCAGCAGCCGTTGCCAAGTTTGAGTCGGTAACACAGCAGGTGGCACACCAATATGGCAAGTGGCACAATTTTCTAAGTATACTTGTTGCCCCAATTGGTAGCGTTGGGGAACTGAATCGACAGTACCAATTGCCTCTGATGATGCAGCATTTTGGTTAGTCGGTTGGGCATTAGTTATCAAAGCTAA
>DATNQH010000113.1:0-7855 GCA_036704105.1 Leptolyngbyaceae cyanobacterium
TGTTTCTTGGTATGTCAGAGATGTTAGTCAACCGCAGAGCAATCTTCACACCAGTCAATTTAAATCACCGAGTTTTTGCCAAAGGATTAGATCTCAATCTAGAAGATCACTTACGAATTAACCCCAAATCGATTGACAAGCAAGCGATTGAGCTGCAGACATCTAAAGATTACATTTGGCAAACTACTTTTGAGGCAAGTCCATTTGCCCAGCTAGCCATAGACTCTAAAGGTGGCTTGCTGATGGCAAATAAAGAGGCAAACGTTTTATTTGGACTAACGCTTGACCATCAGGGTAGTCCAATTCAAGAACTTGAAATAGGACGACTAGTTAACTTCTCCTCCTTACTTCAACGAGTTTACTGGAATCGGCAGCCAGTGACGTTGAGAAATACCGCTTGGGCAACTGAAACAGGCACAAAGTATTTCGACATTGCGATCGCACCGATTTTTAAACAACACCGCGATTTAATCGCAATAAATTTGACTTTTATTAATATCACTGATAAGCAGCAGCAACAGGAGCAACTTAAATCTACTTTTTCAGAGTTAGCAAAACTTAGGGCGACGCTGCGGCAATCACTTGCAGCATTGGACAGCACTCAGGCTGAACTTGAATGTACTCAACTTGAACTTAAATCTTTAAAGCAGGAGATGCAATTTATCGAGGGAGATCTACATAAGTAGAAATTAAGATTTTGAGCGCAATATTGATGCTACAACCTTAATAGATATTAGCTTCAATAGTTTCTGCTCTGATGCTTAGCTAAAGCATTTTTAATTACCAATTATTTAGTCCAATTTTTCTCCTAATACACCCCAGATTCCCGCTTCTCCCGCAACAACTGTCGTAGAGTTGGGAGTTAGGCTTTTTCCAGTGGCGAGAGTATAGGTAGCTGGAATCAGTCCGACTGTAAATGCAGCCAAAGTCACCATAAGCAACAGAAACACTCGGTTCGGCTGCTCCTCCAGCATCCATTCTTGAGCTATGGCTTGCTGATTTAATCTTTCTTCCCTGCTTAATTTTTTTTTCGTATACATAGCAAAACTCTGTTTTTGCTGAAAAAGTTCTGTTTTACATTTAATAATACACTTATTTTCTGTAACAATGGCTACAAAATTTATTTATTTAGATAAATTTACAACTTTTTAATCAAAGCTGCTTTTCCCCAGGCTGGATGAAAAAGCCAACTCAACCGCGATAATAAAGTGCGATCGCAGATATCAGCTTGTAGCGAGTTAATTAAATTAAGCCTTTTTAAGGATTTCTAGCTCTGCGGCTATCTCATACCATTTGGCTGAATTGTTGCAACGAATGAGATTACTGCAACTAATTATTGGCAAGGCTTAACCTACTCAATCTAAAATAGGAGCGCTTATCAAAAGGCTGACTTATAAATACCTATAAAGTCACAAATATAATTCCTCTCCAGAAGACTTTGGATAATAAATAGATTTAAAATACTACTACTACTTGAAAAGCTGAAGAAATATTAATCAGTTAAATAATCAAACATTCCAAATCAAGCTTTAACATAAATTTTATAAATTAAAAAAAATTAACTTTAATATTTAATCTATCTAATTTTTTTAACCATCGATAATATTTTTATCACGGCTTCAAAATGTTGGTCATGCAAAAACGTCAACAATATTTTAATAAAAAATTATCAATAGTTAGTAGTAGCAATATAACAATCACATTGGATTTATAAGCTTCGACTTAAATGATTCATAAATTTTTTTATTTGTTGTTCATTATTTGTCATTAGATACTAAGGTGGGCAATGCCAGACTACAAAATTATTCACGCTTGAATTCAGAAATGACTATATACTCAGAAAATAGAAAATAAACATACGAAACAAGACGTATCAAGCAGCTAACTGGAAAAACAAATTGTTTTTCGCGCATCTCTACTGCTATGCATGATATTGTAATTAAATTGTTTATGAATCACTACAAGTTTAGAGTAATAGTTTAGAGCCAGAGCAACATATGTAGAAAATATCCCTAGCAACTAATCCAAGCGTAAGCCAAGATTTTTAGAAGAGCAAAGTATTAGGTAAACTCAGATGTTGTACCTCCAAAATTCCCCTAAGATTCGGAGATTTAAGTTTTGGGTATAGAATTACGTAGTTATGTATTTCTAGACAGCTTGCAGCCTCAGCACGCGGCTTACATGGGAACCGTAGCGCTAGGGTTTTTGCCATTGCCAGGTGATGCTTCCCTGTGGATTGAAATCTCACCTGGCATTGAAATTAACCGAATTATGGATATTGCCCTGAAAGCTACCTCTGTACGTCCTGGGGTGCAAGTTGTCGAAAGACTTTACGGGCTTTTAGAAGTTCATTCCAGCAACCAGGGCGAGACGCGGACTGCGGGTAAGGCGATTCTAGAGGCGCTGGGAGTCCGCGAACGCGAGTGTCTAAAACCGCACGTTATTTCTAGCCAAATTATCCGCAACATCGATGCCCACCAAACACAATTAATCAATCGCACTCGCAAAGGACAGATGATTTTAGCAGGGCAAACGCTATATGTGTTAGAAGTTCAACCAGCCGCCTACGCTGCTCTCGCGGCGAACCAGGCAGAGAAAGCCGCCTTGATTAACATTCTGGAAATTCAGGCTGTTGGCAGCTTTGGCCGCCTTTACCTGGGCGGAGCAGAACGAGATATTCTGGCAGGTTCTAGTGCAGCGTTGGCGGCAATTGAAAACGTGGTTGGGCGTGAAAATCCTGCCAGTGGGCGCAAGGAATAGCCTACAAGCGTTAGTTGGGGAAGCGATCGCTTCTGCCTTATTTACAGATTGAAGTTGAAAATTGGCACTGCCAGATTAACTAAAGGAGACGTTGGATGGCAAATAGAGAGCATCTTGCGCTACTTCAGCAAGGTGCAGTTAGATGGCTTGAGTGGAGAAAGAAAAATATACATATAAAACCAGATCTTAGTGAAGCTAACCTCACCGGAACAAACCTTAGAGGTATCGATCTGAGCAACACTAAGCTGATTGCAGCTAACCTTACAAAAGCAAATCTCAGCACTGCTAATCTCTACAAAGCTGAACTGATCGATGCCAACCTTCAAGAAGTTGAACTGATTGATGCTAAATTGATTGAAACTCAACTCATGGCGGCAGATCTGAGTAATGCCAACCTGATTGGGGCAGATCTTAGAGGCTCTAACCTAAAACGAGCCGATCTTAGTCATGCTAACTTGATTGCAGCTGAATTAGGCGGGGCTAACTTGAGAGAGTGCGATTTGAGTGCAGCAAACCTGAGAAGGACTAGTTTGGGATATGCTAACCTGATGGCAGCTAACTTGAGCAATGCTGACTTGAGCGATGCTAACCTCTACGAAGCCGAACTGATCGAAGCTTACCTATATAGGGCTAACTTTCACAAAGCTAATCTTAGCGATGCTCACCTCGGTGGAGCTTATATCTTTGCAGCTAACTTTAGCGAGGCTAATCTTTACAGCGCTGACTTTAGGTGGGCTAATCTCAGCAAAGCTAACTTCACAGGCGCTAATCTCAGCAAAGCTAATTTTAGAGGAGCTAATCTTAGCAAAGCTAACTTCACAGGCGCTAACCTCAGCCAAGCTAACCTCGATGAGGCGAACCTCAGCAAAGCTAACTTTCAAGGAGCGATCGCTCTCCATCACTTGCCTAAATAAGTCATAAGTAAGAAAGCTGTTTTATGAAGTGTCTTTACGTATATATAGCAGCTTCTAAACGTGCTGCTAGCTCGATAACGTCTTGTTTGCGGGCAATTCGATTTATCCATTCTGCTGGAATATTATTTACTTGATAGTAAATCCCAGCTAATCCGCCCGTGACAGCAGCAGTGGTATCAGTATCACTACCCAAATTAACAGCTTTTAGAACAGCTTCGGCATAGGATGAGCTATTTAACAAACACCACAGCGATGCTTCTAAGGTATCAATTACGTAGCCACTCGATCTAATTAAGTCTTCAGGTAAGTTAGCAATTTTACCACCCAAGACTCTTTCAAAATGAGGCCTTTCTGAAGTATATTCAGCGGCACAGTAAATAGTCTGAATATTCTTTAAGCCTTGAATATAAGCAGACTTTAGATCTAATCCTTGCAATAGGCAAACGGCAATACTTATATAGATACCGCAGGCAATTTGCGATCGCACATGAGCATGAGTAATACAAGAGACTTGATGCGTCCTTTGTATTAATTCCTCAAAATATAACATTTTGTGGCAATACGCCATCGGCAAGATTCGCATCAATGAACCGTTTCCGTTACTTTTTTCACTCTTTCCCCCTGCTTCTAGGGGTGGAACTCCTCGATGAAATTCTGCGATCGCCCCAGAAGTAGTATTGCCAACATCGAATACTTCCCCGTAAGGTGTCCAGTATGCTTCGTTGTACCAACGCCAAAACGAGGAAGCAATTTCTTCTAATGAAAATCCGCTACATAGACATTCTGCCAAACAAAACGTTAAGGAACTATCATCAGACCAAGTTCCAGGCGGTTGATTCCAAGTACCATAACCCAGCATCGATGTCACCGGAGATTTTTCTCTTTCGGGACGGCTGCTGAACTCAACCGGAACGCCTAAAGCATCGCCTACACACAAACCCATCAACCCAGATAAAGTTTTTGAGGGTGTTTGCATCATTTAATTTAACCCAACGTCAGATAAATTATTTTTATTTAGTAGTTGATGGTTATGTGACAGTTTTTCAATCTGCTAACAACAGTATTAATACCTTATTAAAGCTATTGATTAAATATCAATGATTTTTTAATTTTATTATATATTATAACATAGAAAATTAGTTCTTTTCAAACCCGTTTATAATTTTGTGACACTTATATAAGAGTCTACTAAATTAGATATTACGTATACGAAACGTTGTCTTAGGAATGTGGTGACAAGGGTTAGGAAAACCTTTCCCAGAAAGCAATAGCTGAGAAATTAAAAATAGTAAGTTATTGAGTTCTGAGAAATTAATACCTGTCACTACGAGATTAACTGAAATAGTCTACTTTTTCGTCCAAGAATTAGAGTTATGAAACGGTTTTTCAAGAGTGTTCTCGCCCTTTCTTCTTTGTCTGTCTTAGCGATCGCTCCTGTATTACTACAAGTTGGAGAAGCTTATGCTCAGTCTGCAATCCAGCCTACAGGAACTAATGCCAGTTATTTAGGCGGTGGTATTTCCGCTGGTGTTACTAATGGTGGAAGCGCAAGATACGACGACGATTCTCAATTTGGTGGCAACGTTCAAGGTCGTTTTGCAATTCCAAATACACCAGTTTCTGCAAGAGGTACGCTCCTATTTGGTGGTGACACAGTTGCCATCATTCCATCAATTTCCTACGACGTTCCTGTTAACAATAACACCAACGTTTACTTCGGCGCTGGTTACTCTTTTGTTGGAGATGAAGGTAAATCAACTCCTTTGGGAAATAAAGACGCAGTTGTGCTAAGTACAGGTGTTGAATCTCAACTGAACAACAACATTGTTGTCTTTGGTGATGCCAAACTAGGGATTGATGCCTATAAAGATAGCTCAGCAGCTGCTGCTAGCATTCAAGCTGGTGCAGCTTACCGCTTCAACTAACTAGGGGCAAGAGGTAAGAGGTAAGAGGTGAGTGGCGAGTGGTACAGACGCGATATATCGCGTCTGTACAGAGGTGAGTAGTGAGTGGTTTTCTCCCTGGGCCACCTCAGCTCCCTGGGCCTAGGGGGACCCCTCAGCCTCACCCGTCTTATAAGCCAGGGTTGTTTACTGTTATTATTACAGTGGCTAACCCTGGCTTTTTCAATCGTGTTAAAATCAAACTGTATAATCCATTCCTCATAATACCGACGGATTTACCGGGTATTAAACAGTCGCTAAGGTGTTAGCGATCTACCGGGCGGCGGTGAAAGCAGTATTGTGGAAATTTCTTTAAACTCCAATGGTTAAATCTTCAACTCCTCCCACTCCCGCAACCCGTAAACCTTCTAAAGTAGAAGGATTGAAAGAACGCAGTAATTTTTTACGCGAACCTGTCGCCACAGAGATACTTCAGGATACCAATCATTTTACAGAAGAAGCAGTTCAGATTCTGAAGTTTCACGGCTCCTACCAGCAAGATAACCGAGACAATCGGGTGAAGGGGCAGGAGAAAGACTACCAATTCATGCTGCGAACCAGGAATCCGGGTGGATTTGTGCCGCCGGAACTTTATCTGACGTTGGATAAGCTGTCTGAGGAATATGGCAATCAAACATTACGCGCCACCACCAGACAGGGTTTTCAGATGCATGGGATTTTGAAGAAAAATCTCAAAAGTGCGATCGCAGCCATTATCAAAAGCATGGGTTCGACATTGGGAGCTTGCGGCGATGTCAACCGTAATGTCATGGCTCCCCCAGCTCCATTCAAAAATAAACCAGAGTATCAGTATGCCTGGGAATATGCTGAAAATATCGCTCAGTTGCTAACGCCGCAAACTGGCGCTTATTACGAAATTTGGCTGGACGAGGAAAAGGCAATTAGCGCCGAAGAAAACCCAGAAGTAGTGGCGGCACGACAGAAAAATGGGACTGGGACAGTCTTCCATAATAGTGTAGAGCCAATTTATGGCACTTACTATATGCCACGTAAGTTTAAGGTCTGTGTCACAGTACCGGGGGATAATTCAGTCGATCTATATTCGCAAGATCTCAGTTTAGTAGTAATTACCAATGACCAAAAAGAGTTAGAAGGTTTTGATGTCTTTGCTGGTGGCGGTTTGGGAAGGACGCACAACAAAGAGGAGACTTTCGCTCGATTGGCTGACCCAATTTGCTACGTGGCAAAGGATGATGTTTACGAGCTAGTTAAGGCTATTGTGGCAACTCAGCGGGATTATGGCGATCGCACAGATCGTCGTCACGCGCGGTTAAAATACCTGCTGGAAGATTGGGGTGTGGACAAGTTCCGCTCTAAGGTAGAGGAATATTTTGGTAAACCCCTAGAACCGTTTAAGCCTCTGCCAGAATTTCAGTATGAAGACTTCTTGGGTTGGCACGAACAGGGAGATGGTAAGTCGTTTTTGGGGATCTCGGTAGAAAATGGTCGAGTCAAGGATGAAGGATCGTTTCAACTGAGAACGGCATTGCGGGAAATCGTGCAGCAGTTTAACTTAGCCATCCGGCTGACACCCCATCACAATATCATTTTCTCCGATATTGAACCGGAAAATAAACAAGCAATTGAGCAAATTCTGACTCGCTACGGCGTACAAGTCGATCCCGCTCAGATTAATCCCCTGGTAAGATATTCTATGGCTTGCCCGGCTTTACCAACTTGTGGTTTGGCAACTAGTGAATCAGAAAGAGCAATGCCTGGTGTCCTGAAGCGAATTGAAGCACTGCTAAATAAAGTAGGTTTAGAACAGGAGCATTTTGTCGTTCGGATGACAGGTTGCCCTAATGGTTGTGCTAGACCATATATGGCAGAACTGGGATTTGTCGGTACCAGTCCTGACACCTATCAAGTTTGGCTGGGTGGTGCCGCTAACCAAACTCGCTTGGCACAAGTTTATCTGGAGAAAATGCACATTGATAAGCTAGAGACAGAACTAGAGCCAGCGTTGGTTTTGTTCAAAAAATCGCGCCAGTCTGGAGAAACTTTCGGAGGCTTTTGCGATCGCGTTGGCTTAAATGCTATTCGTGATGCTGCTACCAACCACTAAACGCAGAGGTACGCCGAGGTAAACGCAGAGGTACGCCGAGGTTTTTACTCTGCGTTACTCTGCGTTGACTCTGTGTGACTCTGCGTTAAAAAAAATGCTATGTCTCAATTGCAAAGGCTAGTCATTGCTCCCTCGCAACTCCAAGCTCAACA
>DATNQH010000114.1:0-5684 GCA_036704105.1 Leptolyngbyaceae cyanobacterium
GGTGCAGGGGAAGCAGGGGAAGCAGGGGGAGAAGATCTCTTTTCCACTAGCCCCTCCACTGCGCCTTTGCCCCCAGCCGCTAGCCCCTCATTCTTGCCAGAGGGAACTTATTTAGATAGACAGCAACGCTATCAGCTGCTAGAACCCCTCGTATTTCCCACAGAAACTGACGTTACTTTTGAAGCTCAAGTCAGAGTACTAGACACTCAGCCATTTCAACTATCGCTGTTGAAGGCGGGTGCAGACTTAATGATGGAACAGGCTATTCCAGCGGATGCCAAAATCTATACTGCCCTCCAACCAAAGTTAAGTCAACAGTTACCCGCCATACATGATGCTTGGCAACAGGGAAGCCAGCAAGTGCTATTGATCGCGGATCGCTCGCACTGGCGGGAACTGATGGAACTGTGGATCGAAAACACAACCACACCATTGCAGATTTTGCATTGGTTTGATGATATGGTGCAACTCTGGGCAGCTTTGGAACCTTGGGGTTGTTGCCAAAGTCTTTTAGAGTTATCTAATCTGCGAGTAGATGCAACTGAAAAGCTAGGGCTACAGCGCTTGTATTTTCAGCCAGCTGAAAAACCTTGTACTCTGCAAGATTTGGGACAAGTGTGGCAGTGGTTATTTCACGAGTCACAACGTACCAAGTTTGGCTCTTTGGTCGAGCTAATGACCGATCTACAAGCAGGTAGTATTCAGACAATAGATGAACTGCGCTCGCGCTTGAAAGCAATTATTAATGAAATGCAAGTAGACATTCCTTCTAGCGCCGACTTACCGTCTGTATCAAATGCAGCAGCTGTCAATCGGGCAGAAGTTGGGGTAACTTTGAATAACTCTGCCGCACCTACAGTTATACAAATGAATGAATCACAAGAAAGCTTAATGAAGAGCGAGGAACTACCAACGCTCATCTTGCCAATGCATTTAGTCGATGTAGAGTCAGCAGGTGGCACAGATGTAGGTCGCCAACGCCATCATAACGAAGACTGCTTCGGCATTGCCACTTCAATTGATAAGATTGAATTTCCTAACAATGGAACGGTTGAAGCACGCGGGGTTTATGTCCTTTGTGATGGAATGGGTGGACACGCTGGCGGGGAGGTAGCAAGCGATTTGGCAGTGAAAACTCTCCAGCAATACTTTCAAACTCACTGGCAACCTCACCAACCTATACCTAACGAACAATCGATCCGCGAGGCTATCCGTTTAACCAACGGGGCTATATACGATCTCAATCAACAGGATGCCCGTTCCGGTGTCGGACGCATGGGTACAACTTTGGTACTAGTTTTACTTTATAATACCCAAATAGCGATCGCTCACGTAGGAGATAGCCGTCTCTACAGTCTCAGTCGCAAACAAGGTCTATCACAAATGACTTTGGATCATGAAGTGGGGCAGCGAGAAATTTTGCGGGGGGTTGAACCAGAAATTGCCTATGCCCGTCCCGATGCCTATCAACTCACTCAAGCTTTGGGGCCGCGAGACGAAAATTATGTCAATCCTGATGTTCAGTTTTTTGACTTGAATGAAGATACGCTGCTGCTGTTAGTGTCCGATGGTGTTTCAGATAATGCTTTATTAGAGGAGCATTGGCAAACACATTTAGAACCATTACTAACTTCAGGCAATAGCTTACAGCGTGGAGTTAGTGAATTAATCGATTTAGCAAATCAGTATAATGGACACGATAATATTACAGCAGTAATGATTCGGTTAAAAGTGCGACCGAAGTTGGAGCCATAATCGTGTGGTCACGCTGCAACTATTACACCAACAACCAACAACGCCCGTGCAACAGTGGGAGTTTCGAGATGAATCTGTAATTCGGATTGGTCGCGCTCCCGATAATGATGTGATTTTGACTAATCCCCTGGTTTCGCGGTATCACCTGGAACTGCGACGCTTAGATTCTGCCGCAGAAAATTCTTGGCAGCTGATCAATCAGGGGACAAATGGAACTTTCCTTGACGGTACACTAGTTTCTCAAAGCTTACTTAAAAATGGCTCTTTGGTTCAATTAGCTAGGGGAGGCCCGCTTTTAAAATTTCAACTAGACGCAGAAGAAACGGGGCAAGAGGGCGCTGCGCCAAGGCAGGAGTCAGGAAAGGCTAGTAGCAGTACAGATATGGGAGCAAAGGAAAAATCGAACCTCTCGTCTCTGGCACCCCTCCCTAACCCTCCCCTCCTAGGGGAGGGAACATATGGACTCGCCTCTCAAGCTTGTACTCATAGCGGTAATTCTCCTGGGAATCTATTTTGTATCCGCTGCGGTCAGCCGCTATCGGTACAGCGAAAGATCAGGGAGTATCAAGTATTACGCATATTGGGGCAAGGGGGAATGGGTACTACCTATCTCGCTTGGAATCCAACTAGCGCAAATGCGACTGGGGCTTCATCTAGAAAGCCCCAGCTTTTGGTATTGAAGGAAATGAATGCGGATTTAGCTAAAGTTGCCAAGGCCCAAGAATTATTTGAACGGGAAGCACACACGCTCAAGACGCTGCACCATCCTGGAATACCGCAGTATTACGATTTTTTCATGGAAGCAGGTAAAAAATACCTGGCGATGGAACTGATTCACGGTCAAAATTTAGAACAAGTTGTTTATCAAACTGGGCCAGTGACTCCCGCTCGCGCGATCGCATGGATGCTTCAAACTTGTGATGTGTTGGAATATATCCACAATCAAGATCCACCACTGATTCACCGTGATATTAAACCCGCTAATTTGATCCTCCGAACCCTAGACAACCGCGTAGTAGTACTTGACTTTGGTGCAGTTAAAGCAACTGGTACAGCATATGTTACCCGGATTGGCGCTGAAGGCTACTGCGCCCCCGAACAAGAACGGGGACAGCCCTTAATCCAATCGGATCTTTATGCGATTGGACCAACCTTAATTTTTTTGCTGACAGGCGAAGCTCCATTGAAATTTTATCGACTACGCGGCAAAGGTTATCGATTCGATCTTGACGCAGTTCCAACCATCACTCCTCAACTGAGGAAAGTAATTGAACAAGTGACGAAACACCATCCTAGTGATCGCTATGCTACCGCCAAAGAACTGGCAGCAGCTTTAAGCGCTTGTAAGTAAATTCTACTCTTCATCCCAAGCTTCAACTTCTAGCAAGTCTCCAACTGGATCTTGCATAGCAAAACCGAAATCTGATAGTTCTTGTTTCCAGTAAGACCATTCATTGCCGAAAAGTAGAGCAATCTTCCAGATACTATCGTTTGGTTTGATAACTTTAGATTCTACCAGTGAACGGACGTGATGCTGGAACTTCACCATTGGGTGCATAACAGGCTGAGGCATAACTTTTAATTAAATTCAGATTGAGTTTGGTAAATATTTAACCAAAAATGCTTCCAGATTTTGATTCAACACCGATGCGTGGAGTTTTCTTCGGTGTGGAAGCAATCCTTTACTCTTTTACTCTACCACAGAGATTTTGGCAAGTAACAAGCGCGATCGCTCAAAGTACGGAAATCCCTACCGCTATCAAAAATGTCGATTGCGTGGTGTTGCTGTCAATTGTACACGCGATCGCTCCTTTAACCTACTACCTTTTAGCAATTGCTGTAAAAATACCTGGCAATTGGAAATCGCGGCTATACAAACAAAGTCCGCCTACGCAAACTTCTAGATAAGTTTGGTGGGCAATGCCCACCACTACCAGGTTTGGTGGGCATTGCCCCACGCTCGAAGTTCATAAATCAAATACGAGAGATAGACAAGAAATCGACTTGGATCGAGATCTACCGCCTGACTTGATGCTAGAGGTAGATTTTTCTAACTCTTCTTTGAATAAGTTGCCAATCTACACTGCTTTAGGTGTTCCCGAAATTTGGCGCTACGCCCAAGGGAATTTGCAAATTTACTAATTGCAACAAGGAAAGTATTTACCAGTAAATCACAGTCCGGCTTTTGCTATACCCTTAACTGAAATTCCTCGGTTTCTCGAACAAAGCAATCGAATTTGCACTATTGTAAAGACGCTGCGGCGATCGCGCACTTTTAAGCAGAAGCTATTTCACTTTCGTTATTACTAATAGAGCTTAAAAATGTCGAAATGATATTAAACTATACAACTTAAATTGAACTTCAGGCTGATAAACATTATGGAGCAGACATTTAGCTGGCAGCCAGAGCAGTCTATATTGGAAAAATTGACTGCCCTAGCGCGTCAACAAGGTCAATCACCAGAGGCGATTATCACCGAAGCAGTAAGGCAATATCTAGCAGCAGCAACAGTAGAAAGAACTACTGACTCTGACCCTTTAGTTGGATTATTTGCGAGTTCCCCTGATTTAGCAACTCAGTCAGAGAATATCCTCGAACAGGAAATTACTCAAGAATCAGGTTGGACATGGAAAGAGCCGTTGTGGTAGCAGATACAGGTTTTGTCGTAGCGCTGCTCAATCGTTCTGATATCAAGCATACAGATGTAGCAATAGTTTACCAGCAACAACAGCACATATTACTCCCCAAACGGTTTTAGCTGAAGTTGCCTATTTGTTAGGTCGTGATGCTGGGATTATGACTGTGGTTGCCTTTGTGCGAGGAATAGCTGCCAGCCGCTTTAACCTGGTGGCATTGACAGATGCGGATCTAGAGCGGGTAGCTGAGATTCTGGAGAAATATGCTGATAGCCGAATTGATTTCGTCGATGCTAGTGTGATGGCTGTAGCTGAACGCTATGCCAGCAAAACAATATTAACCTTAGACCAGCGGGATTTCAGATTGTTTCAACCAAAGCATTGTAAAAGATTTGAGATTTTGCCATAACAATAGACTTCTTGCACGAATATCCGCTAAGGGGCAGGTTTACTGAATAGACCCATAAGCCATCTAATTCTATTCAGGCAAGAGGTGTAGTCAAATATACATAACTAATGACTCGGCGGCGATCGCGTATATGTATCTACGTAGATTTACTGTGTTGCAGCAGGATAAGATGAAGAAGGCGCTAAGTTTTCAGTAGAATTGCGCTTTATTCCCAGAGCATGACTAGCTTTAATTAAGCTGTAATTCATTAGAGTAGTTTACCTGGAAGAGTATAAATGATTTGGTTCGGAGCGATCGCTACCTAAATAGAACTGGGTAACTTAAAAACATCATTACCGTCGCTCAATTCCAGGGCTAAGAAAATATTATGTCGAAACGACCTATTGAACAGATTGCTGTTTTGGTATCAATTGTTTCATTTGGTGGCTCGATTGTGTTTGGTGGACTCAGAGCCATTAGCACTGCTGGGAATCAACCGATTCAGAGCCAAACTGCATCAGCAGCAACTACACCATCACAAAATCAATTGCGACAATCTCAATTCAAGGAACAGGAACAAGAGTATGAAGTTGTGTTAAAGCAAGAGCCAGAGAACCAGGTAGCACTGGAGGGTTTGATTGAAGCGAGGCTGCGGATGAAGGATACCAAGGGTGCAGTGAAGCCTTTGCAGAAACTGATCGGGTTATATCCTGATCGGCAAGAGTATAAGGCGTTGTTGGCTCAGTTGAATAAGGAGAAGGCGAAGGGCGAGGGAAAGGGCGCTCGCTATTAATTAATACATCAATAGTATTCTTACTTTTAATTAAACCAAGTGAAATTGCTAATTTTTGTCAAAATGGCAATTTCAATTTTTGAAGCAAACAAAAAAAATATTTGATGAATG
>DATNQH010000115.1:0-3087 GCA_036704105.1 Leptolyngbyaceae cyanobacterium
CGTATTGTAGATGTATTTACTTTTACTTCGCTGCTACTGGGATTTTTCTTCAACCGAGATTTCTTTTTTTTAATCCCACATAGATTAGATAAATTTACGACTTTGTTTGATTTGGTAATAAAGTAACAAAGATGCTCCGGTTCATTAGCATTAGCGATATTGTAAGAGCCTAAATTTAAGCAGAACGCTGTTGTGAATATAGCAGCAAAAATGTAACGTAAGTTCATTCAATTTCTCCAAAAATATGTTAATTGCAATCCTATATCTGATAGAAGTTCCCACCAAAGTTATCGTTTTAACCCAATGCAGACTTACTCGCGCTAGAGCGTTTGCATTCTTTTACAAAGCAGTAGCGGCAGAACTAGTGATTGAGTAGGACTGCCGCTACTGCTGCTAATACTTGAAGGGTTAACGCAAATCCAGATGCTACAGTACGGTGTAGTGCTTGAGCGTAACAATTGTACTAATTGTCTAGTGATTCTGATTGGCTCGAAGTTTTATCTTCTGCTTCCTTCCACCAGGTTTTCGCTGCCAGTCTCGGTGGATTGGTTTGAGTCCGCATTTGATGGCGAGAATTGCGCCGATGAGGACTGTGATTTTTTGTCGGTGGAGCTTGTGCCTTGTTTCTGCCCCTGTGTTAGCGACGGTTGATTAGCTCCATGAGTAGCAACTCTCAATATTACGGGATAGTCTGGCACAGAAATATCTATTGCTTTAGCTCCCGTTTCTGCTTTTTGTGCAGATGTTGACTTCGTTGGATCGTAGACTTCTAACTTACTAGCCGAATTTTTCAAGCTCACTTTGACTTTTTTGCCCGGCACAACAATATCTTTCTTACTGTCATTATCCCAGCTTCTTGTCTCTTGCCAGAGAATAAGATAGTAATCACCGTTGCTTTTTTGCAGCAGTACGCTCTCTATCCCCTGTTTGTCTCCCTCAATTTCATAGTCCAAGCTTTGAGGGGTGAATTTCGCGCCAGGAGCTTTTAATAGAGAGTTCATATTTTTAATGGCGGTGAAAGCTGGTTTAGGGGAGCCATCAAACCGAAGTAATCCGAAATTGCTTTGGTCGTCGTTTGAATCAGGAGACTGATTCACCAGTTCGTAAAGATAAGTGCGTCCTATGTTGCGCTTAAAGTTTCCCAGTAGTAATCGGGGAATATATTTCCCTGCTGCCTGCTCTGATATTCCAAGTTCATGAGAGACAGAGTTATGATAACCAGTCTCGGTAGCCCACATAGGCAAGCGATCGCACATATTCTTAATATGAGGTATAAAATAGCTATCGAGGTCGATTGTCGGCGGTTGCCCGATATTGGGATAGCTGTGCAGATTGCAGTAGTCACCTGCACTGTTTAGTTTACCCATTTTGTCAGCATTCTCTCCCCAACCCATTGATGGCAGCACAACTGGTAAATTTTTAGTTGCCCCCTCGTTTTTGACTGCCGCGAACATTTCTTTCTGATAGTTCCGCGTTCCCTCCGGAAACTTGTCGCCTTTGTATGTAAAATTAAACACCTCCAAATCTGACTCGTTTGGCCCTTCGACCGCCTCGATTGCACCAGATAGTTTCTTGGCAGTAGCAATTACCTCGGTTGGAGGATTACCAGAGAAGATAAGCGTTGCCTTTATCCCGTCAGCTGCTAAGCTTTTGACTTTGTGAAAAAAGTCTGATTCTTGATAAGCACCATCTCGGATATGACGAATACCTAATTCTTTTATCTTAGGTTTGATTAGGTCTTCAAATCGCTCGTAAGGAGTGCCACCGTAAGTTAGATGAACGTTTACGCCAACGCTATCCACAAATGAATCTGCACTTAATGCAGGTACTGGAGCAGCAAAGACAGAGTTAGTTGAACTAAACAGTAGTGCAGTTAGCCCTGTTGTTGCCAATGTACTAAAAGAAGTCAGCGAAAATTGGCAAGGCATTCTTTTCAATTGCATGGTGGAGATAATAATTGATAATGGTGACTTGGAATTGAATTTGAGCAAGAGACAGAAAGTAACTTGCGCTATTTCAGACAGAAAGCTAGCAAGTTAGTTTCGACTTTTTGAGCGAAGATGGTTTGGCAGGATAATACAGCTTGATGTATTTGTGTCCGCTGGCATAGTGAGAGTAAAGAAAGCCCCTTTTCTCTAATATGTAAAGATGCTTTCTGGCATTTGGTACGCTCAGATTTAGTTTCTGGGCGATGAAAGCAGGAGTTTGACCGGGGAAGACTCTCACGAAAGCTAAAACATTTTTTTGTGGGCTAACTCTGGGATGAAAATCTTCATCTTGGAGTGGGATTTTATTTGGGTCTAATTTATTTGGAAAGACCAATCGCCAGCCTGTACGGGCTAAAGAAATGGCGATGCCTATTCGCGCGATCGCTAGTAACTCCCAGTTACCATCAATATATTCCCAGACTGAATATAAATCAAGAAGATCATCAAGTTCTATTTGAAGATATTTCGATGCACTCACGTCTTACCTCCGCTAAAACAATGTCAGATCAAATTTGCTTTGTAGCCTTTAGATTAAAAGGCGGTATAGTATTGCTTTGTAATTAAAGTGCGTTGCGAAAATTACAATTTTTCTTAACCCAATGCCTTTAGGAAAAACCCGCAGCAACTCGAAGCAGCAGTGCTAGAGAAATCCTATGGTTTTATGACAATTTATTGCTGACGTTAACGAACGTGAGCTTTGTTCGCAATACTAGCGGGGTAGTTCATTTAGTTGATTCAGAGCCGCCTCTCAACAGGGCAAACTGGAACGTATTATATTCCGATAAAATATCGGTTAAATTAAAACCCTACAAACGGTTAAGTAAATTGTGCAATTCATCACTATAGCTTGAGAAAACTATTATGTCTTTGGGAAGATTCACCAAAAATAAATTGAGCTAAACATTAGCAGTGTACAGTCTAAATAAAAAAGTTAGCTATGCTGAATGAAAACGATTCAAATCACCGATTAAATTTTACTTCTATACGTAACAAGTCTAAAAAATTACAAATCGAATCTGACTTTAGGCGCAGAAAAGCTGAACTTATCCGTATTAAAGCTCAATTTGTATGTGCTAAAAATAAATTAATTATTTTGGCA
>DATNQH010000116.1:0-11766 GCA_036704105.1 Leptolyngbyaceae cyanobacterium
CAACGGGTATCTCGTTTGGTCAGAAAAACCTTATCGTTTTCCAAAAAGGTAGACAACCACGTTAGTGCGATTTGGAATTTCATCCATTACTACAATGCCTCTCTGCCAGCCAGATTATCCTTTCCTGTTTAGCACTACCAATTTTAACACCTTTCCTTTGAGATAAGCATTTCAGGTAATCAGCTAATCTTTGGTCTGGAGTATCCTGCTTTCCCGCCCTACTAATACTCGATGCTAGATCACCTACAACTACCAATGTTGGTTGAGTAATCGCGGCGAAGTCTTCTAGATAATTCTGCCGCCAAAAACCTGCTAAGAACGAAAAAACTGCCCAGCGACTAGCGGGATTTGCAGCACCTTTGACTAGCATATCCAACCATTGAGCATCGACTTGCTCGGCATCAGCAAACAACTGACGAGTGGAGAAAGAACTCAAAAACTGCGGTCTTCGAGCATAAAAATAAAAGGCAGTGCCAAGGGGCGAAGAAAGCAAATTCCAAGTTAATTTTTGCTGCCTCACCGAGGTTGCTTGGGTCATTACTGCCATAGCTGGAGGACTAGCCAGTACCAATCTTTGGATAAGATTCGGTTGAGTTTGCAATTGAACTAACTCAAGTGCTACTGGTAGCAGCGCTCCTTGTACGACTAAGGTGACAGGTTTTTGCACCACTGTTTGTAAAAAGTGTTGCAACTGATTTGCCCAATCAGATGGAGTGTAGGCGATATGTGGCAGATCGCTCTCACCGCCGCCTAGCAGATCGGGATTGTAAATGGGGTTAGTGCGCCCGCTTTGATACCAAGCATGGCAGAAGCGATGCCAAAATCGACGGGATAAGCCGACACCAATCGGGTGAATTAGCAGTAAAGGAGTGCTATCTTGAGCTTCTGGAACATCGAGGGCGTAGTGTTCGTAAGCACAACGATAGTTTTTCCAGATGTAAAACTGTGTATTTGGTATTGCAGCAGTCTCGCTCATTACTTATACCTTTGCTCAAAATAGATGCCAGTATTTGGCTAGCTGTCCATCTTGACCATATACTGGATCGGTTTTAGGAGGAGGTACTTGAGCAATGTTTCGCTCTGCTTGGGGACGTTCGCCTGGTTTTCCATAGTTCATATCCCATTTCTGCCCCTGTGGATAGGCTCCCACAACCTGAAAGCCGGGACTAGAACCTAGATTTTTGTGTGCTACTCCAGCTGGAATGATGATGACATCTCCAGCCCGAACTTCAAACGTTTTCCCACTATCATCCCCACCAAGCCGGACAGAAGCCTCGCCACGAGATATACCCAGCACTTCATGAGCAGTGCTGTGATAATGATGATAAGGATAAATGCCATTGCGCCAAGAGCTACCCCATTCATTAGCATGGAATATCTCCTCAAAGGTTGCAGCAGGATCTCGTTGGGGTAACTTCACCGCATTTTGGTACATAACCAAAGGTAGTTTTTCATTGTTAGGAAATCTGCTGTCATCTCCAAACACATGAACTGCTGCGTTTGGGGTCTGCAATACTGCATCTAAATGCGAATTGCTCATAGTCATTGGTTTGTGCCAAAAGTACAAAGTAGCTATACTAATTTCCCTATAGATTTGCTCGAACTACCTCCACCAGAGGTCAGGGTTCTTTAGTACATAGTTTTAGGCAGAGTTTTAGAATAAATTGGGAAGATTATAGGAGCGATCGCTGATTTCTACAGTAATAAGCTAGCTCTGACTGGGTTGGAAGTTAACCGACAGCAAATAATGCGTTATATGCTGTATCATATTTGCTCTATAGTGATAGTGAAATCAGCAATAACTTTGAATGGCTAAGCTGCAAAAACTAGGAACTTTCAAGCAGCTATTAGCTTTTATTATTCAGAAAAACTGCTGAGTTCGATTGCCACTAAATCATCTATGAACGAGCTTTTCTAGCATTTCCGTTTGCAGCAACTTCATTTAGTGGAGATGCAGCGATTAAATTACGTAAATTTCTGAGCAGTTGAGCTAGCCAATTAATGTTGTAAATATTACCCGTATATTTATCACTTCTGCTGACTTAAGCGTTTGAGGGTTTAAAGGGGTGAGCGATCGCAGCTAACTGTAAATATTTACAGTCAGTTCTTGGGACAGAATTATTGAATATTCTAGAGTTGTTCACTGGACGAAAGTTGATTTCATGCCACTGATTGATACCTTCTCAAAACTTGCATCACCGTTCTGCTACGACGGCATTACTTATGAAGTCTACTGGAAAAAAGCTTTTGATCCCAGTAACCCATCGCCAGCTATCTTACTCATGCACGAACTACCTGGAATGACGGAAAGCTGCCTGAAATTTGCTAATCGCCTAGTTGATAATGGCTTCACGGTTTATCTTCCCCTTTTATTTGGAAAAGCTGGTGAGTCGTCTGCGATCGCAGCTATTGTTGCTAACTCTCTGATTAATACGGGCCGAATTTGTATTGGCAAAGAATTTTATGCCTTGAAAGAGCGGCAATCTAGCCCAATTACCAACTGGTTGAGGGCGCTTTGTCGACAGATTTACAGCCAAAGCGAACACCAAAACTTCAGGGGGATTGGCGCGATGGGGATGTGTCTTACTGGTGGATTTGTCTTGTCCTTGATGATTGATGAAGTTGTCATGGCTCCTGTCGCCAGTCAACCATCCCTACCTTTTGGCTTCACAGATTCTCAAAAGAAAGCACTGGGGATCTCGCCGGACGATTTAGCAATGGCTAAAGAGCGGGGGAAAGAGACTGGTTTACTAGCGCTTCGATTTGAAGAAGACCAGATTTGTCCAGCTGCGCGATTTGAAACCTTAAGCAGAGAATTTGGAGACAATGTTGAGTTCAAGATTATCTCAGATGGGGAAAGAAAACGGGATGGGATTCGACCTAACCCCCATGCCATTTTTACAGAGGATGCGTGCAGATAACCAAGGAAATCCTTATCCCTGTTGCCAAGAAGCCTTCAATCAGCTAATTGAATTTTTTCGGGAACGATTATCTTAGTGAAAATCTTGTGTGTTTGATTAGAAGAATCTACCCACCATCAGTTGGCAAAAATTTTGTCGGTGATGATTATCTAGCTCTGTAACGCCACTTGTTAGGGTATTTCCGTCAACCGTTGATGCAATCTTTGTTCAAAACAAATAAAGCATGACTAGCAGAATTTTGGTTACAGGTGCTACAGGCAATGTTGGTTTAGAAGTTGTGCGCTTGCTTCATGAGCGAGGGCATCAAGTCAGAGCTGCTGTGAGAAGCCACTCCACTTTGAGCATTAATCTGCTGCACAATGTAGAGTCTGTTACATTCGATTTTGAGCAACCCCAGACATTTGAGCTTGCTTTACAAGGTATAACTACGTTGTTTCTAGTCAGACCACCTGCCATTTCACGAGTGAAGAAATATATCTATCCCGCGATCGCCGCCGCCCAGGCAACTGGTGTTGAGCGCGTCGTCTTCTTGTCTGTACTAGGGGCAGAACGCAACCGCATCATACCCCACGCGCAGATTGAAGCATACATTAAATCTATCGGCTTACCATATACCTTTCTACGGGCAAGTTTCTTTATGCAGAACTTGAGTACAACTCATCGCGCGGATATTAAAGACACTAATGAGATTTTTGTCCCAGCAGGCATTGGCAAGACCAGTTTCATTGACGTGCGAGACATTGCCGCTACCGCAGTAAAGGTGATGACCGATCCCGGTCATGAGAATAAAGCGTATGCCCTAACTGGAAACAAGGCATTGGACTACTATCAAGTAGCCGAGATATTTACGCATATTTTGGGCAGGCAGATTGTTTACAGCAATCCTTCTATCTTCAAATTTGCGCTCAGGATGTACAACAGAAAGTTAGCGATAGAATTTATTGCCGTAATGATTGGAATTTATACCACAGTCCGTTTAGGGCTGGCTGCAAAAGTTACCGAAGATCTCACACAGCTCCTGCAAACAGCACCTACTAGTATGGAAGAGTTTGTACGGGACAATCAGAACAGTTGGCGATCCCCCGGCTAGTACCAAAGCACGGACTAAGCTAAAGAAGCGCGATAGAAGCCGATCGAGTTCCTTTTGCTCTGGCTGTGTAGAATAGACAAATATGCTTGGCTCTCAAACTATGTCTGATTCTGAAAATCCCTTAACGTATCCTGACAGCCGCAGAACTGAGCAAGCCGATGACTATCATGGAATATTAGTGCCAGACCCTTATCGCTGGTTAGAAGATCCAGACTCAGGGGAAACAAAAGCTTGGGTAGAGGCTCAAAATAAAGTTACTTTTAGCTATCTCGATTCAATACCCCAACGCCAACAGATTAAGCAGCGTCTAAGTCAGTTGTGGAATTATGAGCGGTTCGGCATTCCGTTTAAAAAAGGCGATTGCTACTTTTACTTCAAGAATGACGGACTTCAAAATCAAAGCGTTTTGTATACTTTAACTGCATTGGGTGCAGAACCTCAAGTCCTGCTCGATCCGAATCAGCTCTCAGTTGATGGTACAGTTGCCCTTTCGGGTTTAGCAATTAGTGACGATGGCAGGATGATGGCATATGGTTTGTCCACCTCTGGCTCAGATTGGCAAGAATGGAAGGTGCGGGACGTAGAGACAGGTCTAGATCTAAGCGACTGCTTGAAGTGGATCAAATTTTCTGATTTCTCTTGGATTGGAAACAATCAAGGCTTCTTCTACAGCCGCTACGATGAACCAAATGACAAAACAAAATTAGAAGAAGTTAATTATTTCCAAAAATTATATTACCATCAATTAGGTCAGCCACAGTCAGAAGACGTGCTAATTTATCACCGTCCAGACCAAAAGGAATGGGGATTTAACGGCACTGTGACTGAGGATGGTCGTTATCTAATTATTTCTGTTTGGCAGGGAACCGATCCGAAAAACTTAGTTTTCTATCAGGACTTGAGCGACTCTTCGGCTCAGGTAGTAGAACTAATCGACGAGTTCGAGGCAAACTTTAGCTTTATTGATAATGACGGCTCTGTGTTTTGGTTTCGCACCGACCTAGACGCACCACGCAGCCGAGTTATTGCGATCGACATCAACAATCCAGCCCGCAGCTGGTGGCGAGAGCTTATTGGCGAAGTAGCCGAAACCTTAGAAGGTGTAAGTGTACTAAACAATTGTTTTGTTGCCTCCTACCTTAAAGATGCCCATACGCAGATTAAAGTTTTTGACTTGAGTGGAGCTTTTATCAGGGAAGTTGCATTACCTGGGATTGGTTCTGTAGGTGGTTTTGCAGGTAAGCGCTACGATACCGAAACCTTTTATAGTTTTACCAATTTCGTTACCCCAAGCACAATTTATCACTACGATATGCATAGTGATGAAAGTACTATTTTTCGACAACCGCAGGTAGCTTTCGATTCATCTGATTATGAAACGAAGCAGGTTTTTTATATTAGTAAGGATGGCACAAAAGTGCCGATGTTTATTAGCCATAAAACGGGCATTCATTTAGATGGGAATAATCCTACTTACCTGTACGGATATGGCGGCTTTGGTGTTTCGCTAACTCCTAACTTCTCGGTCAGCAACTTGGTTTGGATGGAGATGGGAGGTGTGTATGCAGTGCCTAATCTGCGTGGTGGTGGAGAATATGGAGAGGAATGGCATCAGGGGGGAACCAAGCATAATAAGCAAAACGTTTATGACGATTTCATTGCCGCAGCTGAGTGGTTAATTGCTAATGGCTACACTTGCTCGGCTAAACTTGCGATCGTAGGTGGTAGTAATGGAGGACTTTTAGTTGGTGCTTGTATGACTCAGCGACCAGAACTGTTTGGAGCGGCACTGCCAGCAGTTGGCGTAATGGATATGTTACGGTTCCACAAATTTACCATTGGCTGGGCTTGGATCTCAGATTATGGTTCTCCAGATAACTTTGAGGAGTTCCAAGCTCTATATGCCTATTCACCTTTGCACAACCTCAAAGCAGGTACGTCTTATCCAGCTACAATGATTACTACAGCTGACCATGACGATCGCGTAGTACCAGCTCATAGTTTTAAATTTGCCGCAGCTCTACAAGCAACTCATGCTGGTTTCTCACCTGTGTTAATCAGAATTGAGACAAAAGCCGGACATGGGGCAGGAAAGCCAACCGCTAAAATAATTGACGAAGCAGCAGATAAATTGGCTTTTCTGATGCGAGTGTTAAATTTGACATCCACCCTGGTATAAAGACGCAGGGATTCCAAAGCATCACTACTTTGGTTTCTGTTTCTTTCCCTTACGGGGATTTCGCAACTGCCCTTCAGCCTTATAGCTGTCAGATCTTATATTCGCTCCACAGACGATATATACTGATTATTTGTGCGATCGCTACTTATTTTTATGCCTCCACAGTGATGGCGTAACAAACTGCGGATCGCCCCATACCCCTACTTTCTGCTGCTGAGCAGAGACTTGAGCTTGTTCTACTAGTGCAGCATTAGGGCAATTTTTGAGATATTGAGTGTATACAACTGCTAATCCCTCACGGGCTAATATTTCTTGAACGAAAGTACCGTTACTTAGCCTAACTTCTGCAACAGCCCGTCCATAGCGGTCTGTATCCACTATAGTCAGAGAAACACGATCGCCCCCCTGGTGGATCAGATCGGTTAGTCGATTACGCGCTAACCGACCCCACTTAAACTGGTCTAGGTCTACTGGGTTGTTACTGTCCTTTTCCTGCTTGGTATGCGGAACCTCCGCCGCGTCGATACAAGCGAAGCGGACTTTGGTGTTAGCACCACGCCCATCAACTACGGTAATCGTATCCCCATCGGCGATACGTTTGACGCCATAAGTTACCCCAATTGGAGTTTTTGTTGGTCTAGTTCGAGCAACGCTTACTTCTTTCCAACAGGTACAGCTAAGTAACCCTAATGCCAGAACTAGGGAATGTACAGCCGTGTTTCGATTAATCAAATGAAATTGCATTGATAATTCCTGCTCTCGACTGGAATTGAGCTACGCTTTATCAGTTTCTACTAGTTGTGAAAGCAAAACATTTGGTTTTCTGCTAACAATAGATCTAACTTTATCAATGGCAACTACTTCATTGATTCTGACTACCATTTCCCATAAAGTGTCTGATTCTGTTTCTTTGCTATAAGTTCTATGCTTAAACCACAATAGGTCATCCCAAACCCCGATAACTGTAGCCGAATACCACTTATCTCGTATTAGTAACCAGATCTCTTGTTCTAAATAAGTCTGAAGGATAGATTTCATAATACTGCAATAACAAGAAAACGATACGCTACATCATATTTACTTTGAAAAACTACTACCTCAGTTAAATTACACAAAAAAGAATTATATTCAACTAATACTTCAGTCGAATTACGCAACTGGTATTTTAAACTGAATCATCTAACCAGCCACAGCAATCGCAGTCAAAATGCACTCTTTTTGCGCTGTAACTTATCTCTATTACTGCTCCACATTGAGGGCATTTGCCAGTAAAAATTGGATGCGTGTCTAATAGCTCAGCATTTCTTCTCAGCTTCAGCGCTGGTGAGGCTGCACAATTTCCTCACCATTATAAAAAGAGCCAGAGCGATCGCTCGTTAATTCGTTATTATCAAACCTAGCTCATTCTCTCTACCACATATCTTCACCAAGTTCTTCATTCGCTTCAGCTTCGGCTAGCAATCTTAAAAAGCTTTCATACTCCTTGCCTTGTAGTTTAGGAGCGAGGTTAAAGTCAGAGCAGTAGTTGTCTTCAACCCTAATAGGATGCAACGCACACACCAAATTGCAATCATGGACGCAGTAAAGGCATCTTAATCATTCTGTAATATTGCTCAGATTGCACTACTATCTTTGCTCAAAAACCGCAATTGTACTGATGATTAATATTAAAGCGATTCAATATAATCAACACAATAACAAACTAATTTCAATCTGCTTTCTTATCAAGGCAATCTTCCAATATTTTCTCTCTACCGCTAGTTCCACCATCACTAGTGGTTTTTTATTTAGTTTATTCCAAATTAATAAATAGCTAATAAGCATTTTAGCGGTAGCTCTAGATGTGCCAAGTTAACTTACAAATTAAATTTTTGAGAATTGATCGGTGTTTTTAGAGTAAACTAAGAAATATTGCTTTGCTTGTTTAAAACGTTAAGTGACTTGAGTAAAAGTGTAGGCTGAAACTATTCGCTGTAAACAGAGCTATTCCAAATGTATCGTAGTTTACAGTAAAATTGCGACTTGAATAACATTTTGACTTTTTGAAATTGAGGCAATGTCAATGATTGAAACCAAACCAAATTCATTATTCAAACGAGTGCAACTCACGCTCCTATCATTAGTGCTAGTTACAGCCTGCCTGCTAGGAGGGAAAATAACTTTGACAGGAGAGCCGCAGTTACTTGCCGCTAATCGTCCCACCAATCTTGGTGTCCTAGCAAACCAACTCGCACCCTGCCCGAATACCCCTAACTGTGTTAATAGTCAGAGCAGAGATGCTGTGCATCAAATCGAACCCTTGTCCTACTACTCTTCGCCCCAAGAGGTGATGGCTCACCTCAGAACAGCGCTTCAGTCTTTTAGAAGAGTTAAAACAATTGCTGAAACTGACAATTACCTCTATACAGAGTTTACAATTCCAGTTGTTGGGTTTGTGGATGACGTGGAATTTTTGTTGGACAACAATGCGAACGTGATTCACGTTCGCTCTGCCTCGCGGTTGGAAGAGTCAGATTTGGGTGTGAATCGCACAAGAATAGAAACTATCAGAGCCAAATTCAATCACTTTAACAGCAATAAGTCTAATCAGCCTGTTTAAATAGCTGTAAATCTTACAATATAATCGGCGCTCCCCCTCACAAGAAACTATAACGCTGCTTTTCAACCAAACATTGCACCTTTTTAGCTTGAGTAAGAAGTAGCGATCGCATCCTCATCAGCTAGAACGCTAGCGCAAATATCATATAATTTCATCTGCTGTTAGTAGCTTGGGATTCGGCTAGGCTCTTCAGCCGCAAAAATTGCTGGCGCATCATGAATAAATCTCCCCAAGGCAAAAAGTAGCGCATCCACGACCAAAAGCTATTTCTGGGATAGCGAATTAGTCCTTTAAGAATCAGGTGACAAGCATTTTGTGTGATTGGCAAAATAATATAAGAGGCAGCAATCTCACCAAAAATTGAAATAGCTTACTCGTCATCCATTACTATCGTTAAATGTCGATTTGGTTCAAATTCAACAATTTTAAAGATGCCCATAACTCTTTGGCCAAGTGCTAAGTTTTCCACACGTGGAAGTAGCTGTTTTGGGCTTGGACGCTCGGATATAGACTCAGCAACTTGGAAAAAACACCCCTTCAAGACGGTCGATTCAGTCATAACTGTAAGAACCAACCTTCAGTTGACATAACCAGCAGAATAAAATATGGCTTGGTGCTTTCACATCTATCGCTCGGAAATATGTCTCGTCACTACTGTCGATGTAGCGAAGCCTTCGGCAAGCTTCGCTAACGCATGGAAACGGCATTAGCCTTTCTTCAAACGTAGATCCCCAGGTATATGCAATACCACGTTCCATACTGTCATTGGTAATTAGTTAGCTTAAACGCATCCTAGTTATTGAGTCAGATAAGCCACCTCTAGCAATGGTCATAGTGGTTGACTCTGAGGCAGGATATTTTGTTTTCACGCTCAGTATTAAGGACAATTAAAAGCTATCTAGTTACTCACAATTTTCCTTAGATTAGCTGCAAGATTTCAACACAGATGATCCAAGAGCGATGAAGGTGTCTAATAGACCTCCTGCATGAATAGGAAAGAAGTGTGCCAGTTGAGATCAGAAGCGTTGCGAAGCAGAGAAGTGTATGACAAAAATAGAGACAAGGAGAAACTACTATGTCCTACACTGACTTACAAAGCTTGTCTGTCGGAGAATTTAAACGGCTCTGCGGGGTAAGCCGTGAAACGTTTGGTGAGATGGCCCTTGGTGTTGCGCCCGCAGCTAGAGCGCCAAGGGAAGCGGGGAGGACAAAACAAACTGAGCGTTGAGGAGCAATTGCTAGTGGCATTAGAATATTGGCGAGAATACCGAGCGCCAGTTTCATATTGCAATTCCCTTGGGGACTACACGAAACTACAGTCGGTCGCATCATTCACGGGGTCGAAAACATTTTAGTCAAATGCGGCTTTTTTCCGCCTGCCGAGCCAGCGTCAATTGTATCAACCCGGTTGGGAGTGGAAGGTGTTTGTCGTGGATGTGAGCGAAATGGAAATTGAACGCCCTAAAAAAAACAAAAACGCTACTACAGTGGCAAGCAGAAATGCCACACTCTGAAATCTCAACTATTAGTCGAATGGGAAACTGGCAAGATTATTGCAACCGCATTTGAAAAGGGAAAAATCCACGACTTTAAACTCCTCAAGCGCAGTCGTCTACCGTTCGTTGCGTCACAGCTATGTTTAGCAGACCGGGGCTATCAAGGGTTTGCTAAGCTTCATTCTAGCGCTTGTACCCCGACTAAGAAGCCTCGAAAACAAGCCCTGCCAGACGCTGAAAAACAATCCAATCGGGCGCTGGCTCGGCAGGCGAGTTCGGGTTGAACATATGATTCGCCGCCTCAAGATTTTTCGGATTTTCTCCGGGCGGTATCGTAACCGGAGAAAGCGATTTGGCTTACGCTTAAATCTGATTGCGGGTCTGCTCAACTACGAACTGGCACACGCCTCTTGATTCATGCAGGAGGTCTAATGATTCGTCACTCAAATTCTTCAAGCGATCGCATACTTGAAAGATCGAGAGAATTTCAAATAAACAAATACCTATCTTTGATAGTTCCCTAATTCTGCTGGAAAGCGCGCTAACTCCGTGCCTATGTCAATTACAATCTACGGCTGGGTTACTTCGTCTCCACGTAAAAGCCACTCAGCAGATACCCCTAATAGGCGGGAAACCGCATCTAACTCAAAGTCTTTGACACCTCGCTTCTGCCGCTCGATCTCAGAAATATCCGATTGATCTAGCTTGATTTGAAAATCCACTTCAAGGGCAGCAGCTAACTCGATTTGATCCCACCCCATTCTTTCACGAGCTTGCTTTATCCTTGGCCCACTAATGTTGGCAGATCTCATCCAGATGTCAGAGCAAAATCTGAAAGAAGATGCTACCCTGAGTAATCCTAGCTTTGTAGACGATAATCGTCTAAAATACCTGAAGCTGAAGTTGATACTAACCTCAGCTAAGTCAAAATAGGTGTTAGCGAGAGAGGGGGAAGCTTGGAAACTATCTCATAATAAGGCGATCGCCTCAAAGAGCGATCTCCCCATGACCTGCTGATATAGCAATCCCATTTGAGTCATGAAATACTCGTCGTGGTCGTCATTAGTCATCAGTCATTAGTCATTACAAAGGACAAATGACTAATGACAGAGAACAACTAGCATGAAAGATTTACGAATCATTTAGGGTTGCTATAGTGATGAGGTATTTTCAAGAAAAATAAGTAGCCGTTTTAAATGTCCTCATCCCGATCGACTTAGGTGTCGTGCGTTAATACAACAGAACTGCCGTGACAGAGTACTACAATGGCGAGAGATGAAAGCCAAGAAATAGAGTTTGAACTTGAAGACGACGGAGGCGAGCGTGAAAATGAGGTTGAGCTAGCTATCCCTCAAGAGCAGCGAGCTTTAATCACTGAGTCGAAGGATTTATCTATTCGCGAGCTACATCTTCAAGTTATAGAAGAAGAGTTAAAGCTTAACCCCTCATTTCAAAGGCAGTATGTTTTCGATGACATAAAG
>DATNQH010000117.1:0-4295 GCA_036704105.1 Leptolyngbyaceae cyanobacterium
TTTCTTCAAATGAGTCACGTAGTAGTTATTGGATGCGGTGTTGTTGGGGCGGCGATCGCCTATGAACTCAGTCAAGTTCCAGGGCTAAAGATCTCTGTCCTCGACAAACAACAACCAGCAACGGCTGCAACTGGTGCGGCGCTGGGTGTGTTGATGGGCGTTATCAGCCACAAAATCAAGGGCAAGGCGTGGCAGATGCGCAGGGCTAGCATCCAACGCTATGAAACGCTGATTCCAGAACTAGAGGCAATTACAAAGCATCAGATCCCCTTCAACCGACAGGGGATTCTGATGCTTTGTTTTGCTCAAGAAGATTTAGCTCGTTGGGAGTCGTTAGTAAAAGTCCGTACCTCAGACGGATGGCAGTTGGAAATCTGGGATACAGCAAAAGTCAAATCTAGATGTCCGCAAATCAACTGCGATCGCCTGAGTGCTGCTGTCTACTCTCCCCAAGATCGACAAGTCGATCCAGTAAGTTTGACTTTGGCTTTAGTAGAAGCTGCCAAACGCAACGGCGTTAGTTTCCATTTTGGCGTTACTGTCGAAGAATACGATCTGGCTACCACTACACAGCATCAGCCTAGGGTACGACAAATCAAGACAAAAGCTGTTGGGGTTGAGGAATCGCCTTTAATACAAGATGTCGACTGGTTAATAGTATCAGCTGGGCTTGGTTCATTGGAATCTCTACATCCGCTTGTAGGAAAGGTAGAACAAGGAGAGAAAATTATTCCTGAATCCCCCCCTGTTCTTGTCCCCCCCTCTTTCAATTCTTCTTCACGCGAGAATTTAACTCAGTTCGAGTTGGGGCGGATGGTTGATATTAGACCCGTATTAGGTCAAGCTATCCAGGTAAAGCTGAAACATCCTTTGGGAAATCCAGATTTTCAACCTGTAATTACGGGTAATGACGTGCATATCGTGCCTTGTGGTGGGGGCGCACAAGCAACAGAATATTGGATAGGGGCTACGGTGGAATTTTCAACAGATAAAGGGGAGATTGTGGCGGAAGCAGCAAGGCTGGATGAAGTGATGCAGCAGGCGATCGCATTTTGTCCCGCTTTGGCTGACTCAACTATCGTCAGAACTTGGTCGGGTTTACGTCCTCGTCCTGAAGGTCGCCCAGCGCCTGTAATCGGTCATTTGCCAGGGTTTAGTAACATCCTCTTAGCTACAGGACACTATCGCAACGGGGTGTTATTAGCACCTGCAACAGCTGGGGCTATTCGTCAAATGATTTTAGATTTTAGATTTTAGATTTGGGATTAATTGTAGATTGGGATTAGTTGCCTTGTTACCAGCCTCCAGCTAGGGAAGGCAAATTTTGAATTAATTTTTAGATCGGAAAAAAGCGTGTCAATTTCAGAAAATAAGATAAAAGTCGGGTCGCTAGAATGGTTTTATCGAGAATCTATACCTCCAGGTAGAAGCGATTTGCTACCTGTGGTGTTGCTACATGGTTTACCATCCCATAGTTACAGCTGGCGGCATATTATGCCTGCATTAGCTAGACAAGGTACAAAAGCGATCGCGCCAGATTTGATCGGGTTTGGCTTGTCAGGAAAACCAGAACGACGAGAGTTTGCTTACACCCCCGATGCTTTTATTACAGCTTTAGCCGATTTGTTCCAAGTGCTAGAACTGAATCGCTTCTCCCTAGTCGTTCAAGGATTTTTGGGTTCAGTTGGTTTGCAATATGCTTTGCGTCATGCAGATCGAATTGAAAGTTTAACCATACTCAATACCCCAATTTCAACAGCGGCAAAGTTACCTTGGAAGATGCAACAATGGGGATTGCCGATGGCAGGTGAGATGATGACGCAAGACCCCTTGTTAGTTGATCGCACCTTAGAGGGTGGTAGCCGTTATCAAATTTCAGACGCAGATTTAGATGTATATCGCAAGCCTTTCCTCAAAAGTTCTAAAGCTGGGCGATCGCTGCTGACTACGGTACGCAATCTCCAATTGCAACAGTCAATGGCAGAAATAGAATCTGGCTTTCAACAATGGCAAAAGCCAACTCTGATTGTTTGGGGTATGAATGACCCTTGGTTATCCTTAAGTATGGCGCAAAACCTTGTCAAATTTGCCCCGCAGACAGAACTTGTCCAACTCCAAAACGTCGGACATTATCCACAAGAACATTACTCTGAGGAAATTTTAAAAGACCTTTTACCTTTCGTGCGCCGCTCTTTTAAATAAATGTTTGACAAAATAAATTTTTCGTTGGGATAGCACAGATAGCAGGGAGAGATTTCGCTCGGCTGACTTTTGTTTAAATCACAAACGTATCATACTCGTAAATACTAATTGCTCGCTACAAATAATCTCCCAACCCCCTTAAAAAGGTGGGTTGGGGAAATCTGGATCTGTAGCAAAGTCAAAGCCAATTGGTATTAGGCTCTATCTGGGAACTTTTACGTTCGATGAACCTAGAACGTAAAGGTGGTACGAATTACTCCTACTGTTGTAGTGTCATTATTGCTATTAGCTTCTGGATTAAATAGAACAAATGCACCAGGCGTAATGCTAATATTATCGCTGAGCTGGAAGCGATAGTAAGCCTCTAAATGGTAAGGAGTAGTTCTATCTTCACCTGCTGGCGCTAGCCGAGCTATACCATCGGCAGAGGAGCGAAACAGTGGCTGTCCAAATAAAATACCAGCGTTGTTACCTTCCTTGAATAGATCCGTAAAATGCAGTCCTACCATCCAACTAGTAAAAGTTGTTGTTGCATCAACTCGGTTTGGTGCAGCATCAACAAAGATTGCAGCTCCATAAGTAGAAAAAGCGATTTTGGGAGCGAAGCGCCAGGTCAAAGTACCACCGACTGAGTTCAGTTTAACCGGGGTTCCTAAACTGACTCCACCCAAAGCCCCAATGTCAGCACTAACTAATCCTGTACCTAGGATGTTGATTTCGTGATAGCTATGGGCATAGTTAAGCGCCACGTCCAAGTTTTTACTAGGTCTAATGGTTAATTGGGCAGCAGCAACGCTACTACCGCCAAACAAACCTGAACCCAATGGTGTACCAGACACACTCGGAAGTATATCAGGTGCGCTATTGGGAATATTGGCATTCACACTGCCATACAAAGCTCTTAAATCTATTGCATCTGAGATGTTAAAAATAAAACCTGCTGCCGATGCTAGACCAGTACCGGAAGTACCACCAGAAACTCGCTGTACAGGATTCAAATTAGCAAAGCGAGAAATTGCCTCTTGTCCTTCACCGTTAAAAGGAGTAATGGCAGGAAAAGCATCCGACACTTCCGCCGCCGTTCCGGCAAACAAAGATAATTTATTTCCAGCCGGAAAGATGTAAAGCAGCTTGTAAAGCTCAAGGTCGTTTGCACTTGTAGGCGTTAAAGTTTTGACATCAATTCCCGGAAATTGCGGTTCAAAACCTACACGGGCGCTGCTAGAACTAAGTATGGGCGAGGCTAATCCCAAACCCTGTTGGATACTACCACGACCTTCTAAACCACCCAAGAAATTATAAGCTTGCAGACCAGTAATTAATGTGTCTTTGCCTGTAAAGCTGGTGGTTAAATTTAGCCTGGCGCGATCGACCAAGATGATGTTAGGGTCATTATTATTAGCCCCGCCTGTTGCACCAATACCTGCGGCAATTACTTCACCACTCAGTTTTGTAGTTGTAGAAAACTGATTTGCCTCTAATTGGGCGGTATTAGCTTCAAGCGCATCTACTCGCCCCCGTAGCTGCGCTAGTTCAGAGCTAAATTCCTCTTGCAGTCTTTGCAGTGTGGTTAAATCTTCTTTGCCTACTCCACCCGATGCTGTTGCAATTAATTCATTGACGCGATCTAAGCAAGCATTTAATCCCGCTGCAAATTCATATCTTGTCAGCGCTCGATTACCGCGAAAAGTGCCATTTGGATATCCAGCAATACAACCATAACGCTCGACTAGCGATTGCAACGCCCCAAAAGCCCAGTCCGTTGGTTGCACATCCGAGAGTTGGGACACAGATGTTACCTGTGCCAATGTGTTTGATTGCTGATTTGATAAATCAGTTGTTTGAGCAACAGCAGGCATAGCGCCCAAAGATAACAGACTAGCAATTAAGCACAAGAAGCCTAGCTGCCCACCAGCAGCTATTAGATTTCCATTCACAGTCCGTCCTCACACACTAGGGCGTGTCATCAATTGAGCAAGATGACGATCGCTGCGAGGTAAATTGCACCGAGGAAGTTGACTGCCCGCTTATCATAGCGAGTCGCAATCGCTCGATACTGCTTGAGTTTAGCAAAAAAGTTTTCAATTAAATGC
>DATNQH010000118.1:0-19544 GCA_036704105.1 Leptolyngbyaceae cyanobacterium
TTGACAACCACCGAATACACGCTGATGGAGTACAACTTCTCACTGTTTTTTGGGTTGGCTGTTCAAGCGTATGAATCTACACTCGTCTCCGACAATACACCCTTTGACCAGTTTCTGGCTGGGAACACTGGTGCTTTGACGGCTCAGCAACAGAGAGGTTTTACTGTTTTCAACAGTAGCGGATGTATTGGTTGCCATTCTGGCGCTGAACTCACCGCCGCTTCAGTTAGTACCGTAACTAGCAGAGGGCGAATCTCGCGCGCGCCAGTAGTTGCTGGAAGTCTCCCGGAAGACACTGGATTCTTCAAAATTGGTGTAAGACCCGATCGCGAAGACCTTGGTTTAGGCGGTCAAGATCCATTCAATAATTCGCTTTCGGAAGCACGACTAGCGCAGCAGGGCACATTCAAGCAACTTTTGGGCCAAGATCCCCCGAATCTCAATCCACCGCTTAACTCTAATGAAACAGTAGTTGCAGACGGAGCGTTCAAAGCCCCGGGACTGCGCAACATAGAGCTAACGGCCCCTTATTTCCATAATGGTGGGCAGTTGACTTTGCGGCAAGTGGTGGATTTTTACAGTCGAGGCGGAGATTTTGGCGGTCTACGAGTGCTTAACCTCAACGAAGAGGACAAACAGGCGCTGGTTGCCTTCATGCAAGGACTGACTGACGACCGCGTTCGGCTTGACAAAGCACCTTTTGATCACCCGCAGCTGTTCGTTCCTAACGGACATCCGGGAGATCAAAATTCCGTCACCAGAGACGGTAGTACCATACAAGCTACGGATCAATTGCTAGAAATTCCTGCTGTTGGGCGTAATGGTAATCAAGGAACCCCCAACTTCCTAGCTAGCTGATCGAACTACCTGTCATTACACCTAGCGAGAGTCTCCAACACTAGTAGCCAGGCTCAGCCTGGCTACTAAAACATTAAAGCTTTGGCTTTGTGGAGATAACACTATGTTTGTTTGTAAAAGTCAAGAAAAATTATAGATAACTGTTTTGCTTTTATTGGTGCGATCGCAGATAAACATTAAAACCTGTTACTCTAGGCGTTACTACTAGCAATTTCTGCCCAAGTCAAAGAATTTAAATCGCGATTGGCTGCGATTGGAGATCGTTAGGCTGTGTCACCACCTGATTTAATAAAATTAACACAGTCAGTTTTTGTGCATAATAACCGCAACTGATACGAAAGAGTATGGATTTTGCCAATCTTGCAAGCCAGCTGAACGCTGGGACGATACTACCAGAGGGAATAGTCATGCTTACCCTCATGGTTGTTTTAGTCAGTGACTTGATTGTGGGTCGTAGTTCCTCGCGCTGGGTTGCTTACGTAGCGATCGCAGGGCTGCTTGGCTCCGTAGTCGCTTTAATTTACCAATGGGATAACACCAATCCGATTGCTTTCTTGGGAGGTTTTAATAGTGACGACTTGAGCATAGTATTTCGCGGCATTATCGCTCTTGCTACCGCTGTCACTATTTTGATGTCAATTACTTATGTCAACCAAAGCGGCACTGCTTTAGCAGAATTTATCTGCATTTTGCTCTCGGCAACTTTGGGGGGAATGTTCCTCTCTGGGGCAAATGAGCTAGTGATGATGTTTATCTCGCTGGAAACCCTCAGTATCTCCTCCTACTTGCTGACGGGATATACCAAACGCGACCCGCGCTCGAATGAGGCTGCACTGAAATATTTGTTGATTGGTGCTTCCAGTACAGCGATCTTCCTTTATGGAGTTTCCTTACTGTATGGACTATCGGGGGGACAAACAGAATTAAGTGCGATCGCATCTGGTATTGCTAACGCCAATGGTGGACAATCCCTAGCTCTAGTGATGGCTCTGGTATTTGCCATTGCTGGAATTGGCTTCAAAATCTCTGCCGCACCCTTCCACCAGTGGACACCTGATGTGTACGAAGGCGCTCCTACCCCAGTGATCGCCTTCTTGTCCGTCGGCTCCAAAGCAGCAGGATTTGCCCTTGCAATCCGACTCTTAACCACCGCCTTTCCTCTGATTACCAACGAGTGGCGATTTATCTTTACCGCTCTTGCCATTCTCAGTATGGTGTTGGGTAACGCCGTTGCTCTAGCCCAAACTAGCCTGAAACGAATGCTAGCTTATTCCTCCATTGGTCAAGCCGGATTCGTCATGATTGGTCTAGTTGCTGGAACACAAGCAGGTTATGCCAGCATGGTGTTTTACCTGCTGATCTACTTGTTTATGAATCTAGGAGCCTTCACCTGCGTGATTCTGTTCTCCTTACGCACGGGAACAGATCAAATTAGTGAATACTCTGGTTTATATCAAAAAGACCCACTCCTGACTTTGGGCTTAAGCATTTGTCTGCTGTCTTTGGGCGGTATTCCGCCGTTGGCAGGATTCTTCGGCAAAATCTACCTGTTCTGGGCTGGTTGGCAAGCTGGAGAATACGGCTTAGTCTTGGTGGGATTAGTTACTACCGTCATTTCCATCTACTACTACATTCGAGTCGTGAGAATGATGGTAGTCAAAGAACCACAAGAAATGTCCGATGTGGTGAAGAACTATCCCGAAGTGCGTTGGAATTTACCTGGAATGCGTCCTCTGCAAGTGGGATTGGTACTCACTTTAATCGCCACATCCCTGGCAGGCATTCTGTCAAATCCATTGTTTACTTTGGCGAATAATTCCATCGCCAACACTGCGATCCTACAACCAGTAGCGATCGGTAGTGTAGGAGGACAAAAGCTTGCTCCAATACCCACAGTCAGTACTGTGAATCAAAAGCAACCAGTGTTTGATTCATCAGCTGATATTTGATCCGAACCGTGTAGGGTGGCCATTGCCCACCCTACATCTTTTGACGGAACAACGGGAATTAGCTCGAAAGCAGAGACTAAGCTGGAAATAAAAACACATAACCACCGCTTTCATATAGCGCGATCGCAATATTATTACAATCTAAGTAGATTAGTTATCGCTCGATCTTGAACCATTTACTGTTTGAAGACTTCCAACCCCTAAGCGCGATCGCCACTACTCCCAGTGGGGCAAAAAAACTACAGCCTCTTTGTCAAGCCAGTGGTGCTACTCTCTGGCTACCTGAATCTTTGAGTAGTGTTGATTGTGCGAAATTTTATTCAGAACCGCTCAAAACTCACATAGCTAATCTTTGGCATAACCAGCGCGCCTTGATATTCTGTTTAGCAACTGGGGCGGTAGTGCGGCTGATTGCACCGCTATTGCAACATAAATCATTCGATCCAGCCGTTGTAGTAATAGACGAAGCTGGTAAGTTTGTCATCAGCCTGTGCAGCGGACATCAAGGCGGCGCTGACAAACTATCTGCTGCGATCGCAAAAGTTATTGGCGCAACACCAGTATTAACAAGTGCTTCATCAGCTGCAGGATTAACCGCAGTCGATCTGTTGGGCGTTCCCTTCGGTTGGTATAAAGGCGAAGGAGATTGGACTGGTGTGAGTTCCGCTATCGCGCGTGGCGAAAGAGTACAAGTAATTCAAGATGCAGGATCTACCCTGTGGCGAAAAGCGGCCAGCTTTGGGCGATCAAATTTCAGTTTTGAAGAATCTCCACAAACCAAAGCCAAAATCTGGATTACACCTTACAACTCTGTAAGGGCGAGTTTACTAGAGACGACAGCACAATTGCAATCGTCGGCAAACCCACCCATACCAGAGGTACAATGGCATCCGCGTGTATTATGGGTAGGAATTGGTTGCGAACGGGGAACTTCACGACAGTTAATTGAAACTGCGATCGCTGAAGTTTGTAGAAAGCATCAATTAGCAGAAGGCGCGATCGCAGGAATTGCCACAATCGATATTAAAGCTGATGAAGTCGGAATTTTGGAATTGTGCCGCGATCGTCAACTACCTTTACAAACCTTTCCTTCTGAACTCCTGCGTACTATTTCTGTCCCCAACCCTTCCACAATAGTTAATGCTGAAGTTGGAACTCCCAGCGTCGCCGAAGCCGCTGCTTTGTCTGCTGCGAAATCTCAAACTTTACTCGTTCCCAAACAAATTTTTCGCTTCCCAATTGAAAATTTTGATTACCAGCTAGAAATCCAAAATCCAAAGTCTATTGAAAATTTTGATTACCAGCTAGAAATCCAAAATCCAAAATCCAAAATCCAAAGTTTAAAGGGTGCGGTGACAATAGCGATCGCATCCGCCGCCCAAGAATATAGCGATCGCACTGGTAAGCTATTGCTAGTAGGCACGGGGCCTGGAGAATTAAATCAGATCACCCCCGCTGCACAAGCTGCAATATCATCTGCTGATGCAGTAATTGGTTATTCTCTATATATCGAGTTAATCGACTCTCTGCTGCACCCGCATCAAATTATCGAAGCTTTACCAATTACCCAAGAACGCCAACGCGCCCAAAGAGCAATTGAACTTGCAAATTCCGGCTTAACAGTAGCTGTGGTATCTTCTGGTGACTGCGGTATTTATGGGATGGCGGGTTTGGTACTGGAAGAACTTCACAGCCAAGGCTGGGATGGTGCTACTCCCAATGTCGAAATTTTTCCAGGGATCTCCGCTTTGCAAGCAGCCGCTTCTCGTGTGGGTACACCCTTGATGCATGACTTTTGTGCCATCAGCTTAAGCGATCTGCTTACTCCTTGGGAAGTAATTGAAAAGCGCTTAGTTGCAGCCGCCGCCGCTGATTTTGTCACTGCGATTTATAACCCGCGATCGCAAACTCGCATCCAACAACTGACTATTGCCAAAGACATATTCCTAAAGCATCGCGATCCTAATACCCCAGTTGCGATCGTCCGTTCTGCTTACCGTCAAGACGAGCAAATTCACATCACCACACTAGAAAAATTACTCGATGTTCCCGTCGATATGCTGACTACGGTGTTAATTGGTAATCAAAGCACCCGCACCCACGCTAACTGGATGATTACCCCACGCGGCTATTTTGGAACTATATAGAGACGTAGCAGTGCTACGTCTAGCAGGTTTCAATCATGAAAATGCGCAATTCATCATTTATCATTTACCTACAAATGTAGAGACGTAGCACTGCTACGTCTCTACTACCAAATTTCAATGATAAATGCGCAATTCATCATTTATCATTTATTGAATTCTTTCAACCACGAGATTAATCACACTCGAAACCAGCGTCAGCACAATCGAACCCAACAAAGCTGGTAGCAAACCAGTAACGGTAAAACCAGGTGTTAGCACTCCGGCAAACCAAATAGTAATGCCATTAACAACAAATAGAAATAATCCCAGGGTCAAAATTGTTAACGGCAGAGTTAAAATTATTAAAATTGGTTTAACAATAGCATTAGCCAGCCCAATTACGACGGCTGCAACTAACGCTGTTCCAAAGTTACTTACTGCAAAGCCAGGGACGATATGGGCTGTGACGATGAGAGAAACTGCTGTCACCAGCCAAGTCAATAAAAAATGTGGCATTGGTTTTCTACCTTTAATGCACTACCAAAAGTACAAAACTGTAGTCATCATTAGCTTATATAAATAGCACATTCAGCTTGGCTTATTTCTACTAACAATACTGGAGCGAGTAAACGCGCCAGTTGAGCCAAAATTTGATGCGGTAAGCTTAGAAGCAGTATACAACTATTAAATTACACTATGTTTTGGCGGCTATTTACATCATTCCTTGTAGCGATCGCTCTATTTGGTTGGACTCTAAGCGCGCAGGCGTTAGACTATCCCCCGCCTCTATCATTTAGCAATGCCGAATTGAAAGGACGAGACTTTTCTGGACAAATTCTTAGAGCAGCAGAGTTTTCCAACGCTAATATGGAACTCACTAATTTTGCTAATGCTGACTTACGCGGCGCAGTCATGAGTGCTTCTGTGATGACACAATCTAATCTACACGGAGCAGATTTAAGTATTGCAATGTTAGATCAAGTAAACTTAACCAAAGCCGATTTAAGCGATGCTGTTTTAAGTGAAGCAATTTTATTACGCACCATCTTTAATGATGTAGATATTACCGGAGCCGACTTTACTGATGCAATTTTAGATAAAGCGCAAATTAAAGAATTATGCGATCGAGCCAGCGGAGCGAATTCAAAAACAGGCGTTGAAACTCGTGATTCTTTAGGTTGTCGATAATTAGTAGTAGGGTGGGCATTGCCCACCTCAAACCGCTCGACCTAAAAAAATTAACTATACTAATAACTATATTAGTCAATTTAATCTCTCTGCTTGACTAGAATGAATTGCAACTGAATTAGTAGGATAAGGCCCAATAAGGGGAATTACCTCATGGGGTTGGCTCGGACTAACAATCTTATAACCCAAACTTGCAAGAAATTCGTAAATTGTTTGAATAGAGTAAGACTTATTGGTAAAGAAAAGCGATAATGTTTCAAAATAAACGAGCGGATGATACTTTTCTAAGGTTAATTTACCACCAAGCAACACATCATATTCCATCCCTTCAACATCAATTTTGATTGCATCTATTTTGTCTATTTTCTCCAGAGATACCCATTCATCTAGTGTAATTACATCTACTGGCATTCCCAAAGAATCAAATAAAGCCCCGTTACCGCGGTAATTTTCATCTTCGTAGTATAATAGTTTGCCTGTTTCTAATCCCAAACCAAACGGTACAACCTTGACAACGCTTTTCAACGAAGGATTTAAATCTACGTTGGCTTGCAGACGAGAACGAATTGTATTTCCTGGTTCAAAAGCATAAATTTTGCCGTTCTTAATTGCACTAGCAGCTACGAAAGTGACTGCGCCACAATTAGCACCAACGTCCAAAAATACATCACCTTCACGTAGAACTTGGCGTAAGAACTTTGTCGTCGTCACTTCATAAATTCCACTGAGCCAGATAGCAGACTCAATTGGATAGAGTGTATTAACATTAAACTTATAGAGCTTACAATAGTTATTAACTAAATAATTTTGATTTAGCGGCAACAGTTTCGCAAATTTACCTCCTCCCTTACCTGTTAAAATAAAAATTGATCTAACTATTATTTGTAAAAATTTACTCCAAATTTGTAAATCTTTGATATTTTTTATCATCATCAAATCAGTATGAAAAACGTTTCTTTCGCTTTCCTCTAGAGTTCCCTATCTTTTTAAAGGGGGTAAAAAGAGGTAGGTGGTATTGCCAAGTATCTTTAATCTTATTTGTATATATCTACTTAATTAGATGCGCTTTAAAATTAGAAAGTTTTGCATTAGTATAACGGATTGCAACTAGTCCCAAATAGGTGTAAATTATGACTGCCCAACCTGAACCCGTCAACCCACAACTGACATACGCAAATTCAACAGAAATCCCAGAATCGATTAAAAATGAATCTAGCAAGATCGAGCGCTTAGGTGTAATTGGCGGGGGACAATTAGCCTGGATGATGGCTGATGCAGCCAAGAAGTTAGGAATTGAGCTAGTTGTGCAGACTCCAAATGCTAGCGATCCAGCTGCTGCGATCGCTGCTGAAACAATATTTGCCCCAGTTGATGACGCGAAAGGCACAGCAACTCTAGCTAGTCGCTGCGATGCAATTACTTTTGAAAATGAGTTTGTTGACTTAGAAGCTTTATCACTCTTAGCACAGCAAGGTGTCTGCTTTCGTCCAAGTTTACAAGTTTTATCCCAAATCATAGATAAATACGACCAACGCTGTTACTTACAGCAGTTGGGTCTACCCGTTCCCAAATTCGTCGCGCTGCAAGATTTAGGAGAGGGTAGACAAGGAGAAAATCTAAAATCCAAAACCAATTTACTCGCCACTTTCCCCGTAGTCTTAAAAGCTCGTCGTCATGGCTACGACGGACAGGGGACTTTTATTATTAAAGACTTGGACACATTAGAGCAAAAATTAGCAGCATCCAGCCAGCAGCCAGGACATCAACTTCTATTCTTATTAGAAGAATTTGTGCCTTTTGAGCGAGAATTGGCTGTAATTGCTGCTCGTTCTATTACTGGTGAGATTGTCACCTATCCAATTGTAGAGACTCAGCAGCAAGAGCAGGTTTGTCGGCGCGCGATCGCACCTGCTGAAATTAGCCCAGATGTTGCAGCAGAAGTAGAGGCGATCGCTCACACTCTTCTACATAGTCTGCAAGCAGTGGGCGTATTTGGCATTGAACTGTTTCTCACCCCAGAAGGGAAAGTATTAGTAAATGAAATTGCACCCCGCACTCACAATTCTGGGCATTTCACTCTTGATGCTTGTGAAGTTTCCCAGTTTGAAATGCATCTACGCGCCGTTTGTGGATTACCTTTAGGTAATCCAGTCCTTCGCCCCAAAGTAGCAGTGATGGTGAATCTCCTGGGCTACGAACACTCAGAAAATGATTACCTCACACAGCGACAGCAAATAGAGCAGATCCCTCAAGCATACGTCCATTGGTATGGTAAAACCACCTCTCGCCCTGGACGTAAGCTAGGGCACGTTACAGTATTGTTGGATACCGACAGTCGCCATCAAGCAGAAGCGATCGCCCAACAAATCGAGTCAATTTGGGATCAAAAGAGCAGCTAGGGGATAGAGAAGTATGAAGGCTGAAGAATAAACATTACGCTTCATACTTATTCCTTCACACTTTCTTTGTACAGACGTAGCACTTTGTACAGTTTGTACAGACGTAGCAGTGCTACGTCTCTAGTCACACTTCATGCTTATCTTGACTTCACACTTTCTAACTTAAAAGCTATAATGGTTAAAGTTCAACTGCGGCGTTGGTGACTGCCAATAATGTTTTTGATCTATGCTTTGTTAAATTAGGGAACTGAACTGTTTTAGCAGCAGTAGACCGGGCGTGTACCCGGAAACTTTAAGCTTGACGAATCGGTACCCACCTGGCTTTGTCCAGGTCAAAACTGAGGCAAGACGGCGCTGCGGGGAACTTACAAGCTTTTACTCCTTTTGTCAAGTAGGCAAGGGAGTTTTTAATTATTAGTGATTCGTGACTAATGGCAGACGAGTGGGTGAGTCGCAAGGCTCCAGTTTTAAATTTTAAGTTTTAAGTTTTAAGTTAAACGAGCGTTTTGTCACTCAAAACTCAACATTGTATTACGAGAAACTATTTTTGGCTCCTTTTGTCTCTCTTCCGACTTCTGTCTCCTCTGCACCTATAAATTTGTATCATATTACTCAATTTTTCGTTTGAGAAAGGGGTAATGTATTTTAAACTTAAATAAGTCTTAATTTGAACTTAAACGGTTGTTGCAACTGCTAACTGCTTCGGCTTCCCCAACTGCTTTTCAACTAGACAATGGTTTAACCTTTATTCACCAATATCTCCCCGCTACCCCTGTAGTGGTGGCAGATGTTTGGTTGCGGGCTGGTGCTATGCAAGAGCCTGAAAAATGGGCGGGAATGGCTCATTTTCTGGAACATATGATCTTCAAAGGCACCCAATTGTTACCACCAGGAGTTTTCGACAGGGAAATTGAAAACCGAGGCGGGATGACAAATGCAGCTACCAGCCATGACTATGCTCATTTCTTCTTGACAACAGCAGCTTCTTATTTGAAAGACACTTTGCCATATTTGGCAGATCTGCTGCTAAATGCATCCATCCCAGATGATGAATTTATTTGCGAACGAGAGGTGGTGTTAGAGGAAATTCGCTCCTGTTATGATGATCCGGATTGGATTGGATTTCAGGCTCTGAGTGAAAGCGTTTACCAACAACATCCCTACGGGCGCTCGGTACTGGGAACTGAATCAAATCTGATGCAGAACTCACCAGAGGCGATGCGAAGTTTTCATCGCGCTCACTATCAACCGGAAAACATGATAGTAGCGATAGTGGGAGGAATTCCTCAAGATTCTGCCTTAGAACTGGTGAACCAGAATTTCCAGAAATTTCCCCAGCGATGCGCTCTTCCAGAAGTGGAGGAGATGGGAGAACCACTCATAGCCGGAGTTCGCCGTCAAGAATTGTATTTACCTCGGCTAGAGCAAGCACGGTTAATGATGGCATGGATAGGGCCAGGGGTAAGACAGTACCGTAATGCTTATGGCTTAGATTTACTTTCGGTGCTGTTAGCAGAAGGACGATCTTCTCGCTTGGTGCGAGCTTTAAGGGAAGATAGACAATTAGTTGGGGCAATTAGCAGTAATTTTTCGCTGCAACGACAGTCTAGTTTATTTACAATTAGTGCTTGGTTGGAGCCGCAACACTTGGAGTTTGTAGAATCTCTGATTTGCGCTCACTTAGAAGAATTGCAAACAACACCCATATCACCAGGAGAACTGGCTCGGTGTCAACGTATACTATGTAATGACTATGCATTTTCTACGGAAACACCAAACCAACTTGCAGGTTTATACGGGTATTACAACATCCTTGGCGAAGCGGAACTAGCAGTGAGTTATCCACACCAGATTCAGTCTTTTAACGCTGATGAATTGCAGCAACTAGCACAGCAGTATCTTTCGCCGTACTCTTATGCAGTAACAGTGCTAAAACCTTGCTAGCGTTAAGAGAGTGTAAGGTGTGGGTATAGGCTGAAGGATGAAGGATGAAGGATAAATCTTTATTTCACACTTCATACTAAAGACGTAGCAGTGCTACGTCTCTACTCATACTTCATCCTTCATACTTTTTTGGCTGTCGCTACTAATATAATGACAACGGATAACGGAAAAATGACTGCGATCGCTCCGCAACAAAATCAAACTATTCATCGTACTGTGTTGCCTAATGGCATGGTGGTGCTAGTAGTAGAAAATCCGGCGGCGGATATTATTGCTGCGCGCATTTTTGTTAGAGCTGGTGGTTGTTGGGAGCCGAGAGAAAAGGCTGGGTTAGCACACTTACTTTCGGCTGTGATGACAAAAGGAACAGCAGAACTCACATCTTTTGAAATTGCCGAAAGAGTGGAGTCACAAGGAGCAAGCCTCAATGCGGATGCGACGGCAGATTATTTTTTACTCAGTATGAAAACAGTCTCGGCAGATTTTGCTGAGATTTTAGAGTTAGCGGGACAGGTATTGCGATCGCCCACTTTTCCAGAAGCAGAAGTAGAATTAGAAAGGCGTTTAGCGCTGCAACATATTCGTTCTCAGCAAGAGCAACCTTTTACCATCGCCTTTGATCGCCTACGACAAGCTATGTATCAAAACCATCCCTACGCCTCCTCTGGCTTGGGTTGGGAAACAACGATTTCACAAATTAGTCGTGCGGATCTGCAACAATTTCATCAGACATATTTCCGACCAGATAATATAGTAATTAGTCTCGCTGGTCGAATTACAGCAGATGCGGCCGTTGCCTTAGTAGAAAAAGTTTTTGGTGATTGGGTTTCGCCACCAAATCCTATACCACAGATGAAACTACCTGTACTTACTCCTCAGCCTGACGATTGCAAGATCCCACAAGCTACTCAGCAATCAATAATTATACTGGGATATCTAGCTCCATCAGTACAACAGGCAGACTACACAGCCTTGAAAGTAATTGCTACACACTTGGGAAATGGGCTTTCTAGTCGCTTGTTTGTGGAATTACGCGAGAAGCTGGGTTTAGCTTACGAAGTCTCTGCCTTTTACCCGACACGCAGAGAGCCTGCAACATTTGTAGCATATATAGGCACAGCACCGGAAAATACCGCGATCGCACTTGCCAAACTGCGATCAGAAGTTGAGTTGTTGTGTCACGAACAATTAAGTGCAGAAGAGCTTCAAACAGCTAAAAATAAGCTATTAGGTCAATATGCTTTGGGTAAACAAACTAATGGGCAAATCGCTCAGGTATTTGGCTGGTATGAAATACTAGGACTGGGAATTGAATTCGATGCTCAATTTCAGCAAGATGTAACTTGTGTCACAGCGGCTGAAGCTCAAAAAGCAGCTTGTCAGTATTTGCTCAAACCCTATATATCTTTAGTAGGCCCAGACTCAGCGATTAATCATTTAGACACACCAGTGTCAATCTAGTTGATAGGGTGCGTTCTATCGCTAAATGTATGTTCTCAGAAAAGAGATAATACGTAAAGTATATAACGCACCGCATTGCTAGTTGCCGAAGCTTTCTTGATTCAAGCAGCTAGGAAAAACGCAGTACTGTGACGAAAAGCTCCTAATGCCATGCTCTCATGCTGCTTGAACGCCTTAATTTAGTAACATTAAATTTTAGCCATTATCTCCTTTCTCAAAATTACTTAATCACAAATTTAAGACAATACATTTTTTTAACTCTCACTCGCCCGTAAAAATATCATTCCAGCAACAATTAAAGATACTCCAAAAAGTTTCAAAAAAGAATAATTTTCTTTAAAAATTATAAGTCCAAATAATAATGCTAATACAGACTCAAGACCAAGCACAAAAATATAAGTGACTCCAAGCTCACCTTTCTGCATAGCAAGAGTTTGCAAACTCGCTCCTATTACAAAAAAAAGATATACAAGCAAACTGGGTATTAGCTGGGAAAATCCAGCAGCAAGTTTCATATAAATACCGCCAACAGTATATGAAATTGCTGCAATCAGAACTAATACTAAATACATAAATTTCTCGCAATAAACTACTTACTTGTGGTTGCTCTACGACTTAAGACTTAGTTTAATGCATCAACATTTAGCTTCAACTCAAACTTGTACCGCTGCGTCTGATTAATTGAATGCATCGTTTTACAATAAAATAAGTCGAGTAATGCTGTAAGTCAATCGAAGCTTACGCATTAGTACTAGACATAACCACTCAGTTAGTATGCCCAACTAAATTAAGTAATTTCACATTTAGTTAGTCGAATTGCGATCGCAACTTAAATCCTGCTTAGGATCTAGATATAATAAGCTTTGAGCGGTGGGAAGCCATTAAAGCCAACAGCGGCATAAGTGGTAGTGTATGCACCTGTACTGAGAATTTCGATTTTATCCCCAACCTTTAGATTAAGTGGTAACTCGTAGTTAGCTTTTTCATAAAGAATATCGGCACTATCACAAGTAGGCCCAGCTAGAATAATTGGCCCTACTTCAGTACCATCCCTAGGGGTACGGATGCGGTACTTAATGCACTCATCCATAGTTTCTGCTAAACCACCAAACTTGCCAATATCAAGAAATACCCAGCGCTTATCGTCTGAATAAGACTTTTGCGAGATCAATACTACCTCAGTTTGAATGACTCCAGCATCAGCAACGAGCGATCGCCCAGGCTCAAGCATGATCGCTGGAATGTCGCTAAAATAACGGCCCATCGCTTTCGTAATCGCCGCTGTATAAGTCTCAACATTTAAAACCTCGGATTTATACTTACCTGGAAAACCTCCACCTAAGTTAACCATACGAAGCTGTACACCCGCTTGTTTAAGCGCCGAGAACAGCATTGCCGTTTTACTGATGGGTATATCCCATTGTGAAGGATCTGTCTGCTGTGAACCAACGTGGAATGATACGCCGTAAGGATCTAAACCGAGTTGGCGACTGTGCAAAAGTAAGTCGTAAGCCATGTCAATTTCACAGCCAAACTTTTTAGATAGCGGCCACTCAGCACCTTCATTATTCATCAAAAGGCGGCAATAAACACTTGCACCAGGCGCGTGGGTAGCAATCTTTTCAAGTTCGCATAAGCTATCAAACGCGAATAGTCTGACTCCAAGTCGATAGGCATAAGCGATGTCTCGTGCCTTCTTGATAGTGTTGCCGTAGGAAATATGCTCTGGCATAGCGCCAGCGGCGATACACTGCTCAATTTCAAATACACTAGCAGTATCGAAGCTCGATCCAAGTCCAACCAAAAGTTTTAAGATTTCTGGTGCTGGATTAGCCTTCATTGCATAATAAATTTGTGCTTGTGGCAGGAGTCGGCGTAAGGTCAAGTAATTGTCACTAATGGTATCTAAATCTACTACCAAGAATGGTGTAATAGCTTGTTTTTCAATCAAAAATCCTTGTATTTTATTAGGTAATTTTTTATTTAAAGCATCACTTTCAGGTTTGATTTTTACGGCTAAACTATTAGCAAAATTTTCAATATTCATAAGGTGTAATTTTAAATAACTATAATAAAACTACTAAACTTATTGAATTTCTGACATCGGTAATCTTCGCTAACCACACTATAAAGTCTTTGTGTAGTCACTAAATAAGTTCAGTATTATTACTACGCTCTGCTCGGAGTAGTTTAGATTGAATTTATACTTAGTTTGAAGCAAGACCAAGTTTATACAGCTATTTTTGTGTTCAAATCGAAGCAGTGCTTTATATAGAAAAACTAACTTACTAAAATAAATTTTTAAAATTAATAATTTTAAAGAAGACGTATAAGAAAGTTTAGCCGGGTGTTTCTCTCATAATTGCTAAATATAGAAATTTTATAATAACTAACTTTTATATAATCTTGGTTGTAATGATAGTTAAAATTATTTTTTCTTTCGCAATTTTTACTTTAGGGATAATTGATAACTATAAACTGGGAAAACTGCTTATTACCCATTATCAATATTAAATGCTTTGTGCAATTTGGCAGAGAATTGAAATTTGCTACCATACTCTGTCCTTGGATAGAGGAGCGAATCCTGTCTTGAGATAGACCCAGTGCCGCGATCGCACGAGTTATTCTAAAAAAAAATCTCGGTATCAAATAAAACTAACTTGTACCGAGAGACTGCTTGCTCTCGCTAACTTGTTTCCAGGTTTTCATACTTATAAAACCTCCAAATCTATCTATATAGTTCTGTTGATACTATGTCTAACTCAAACGAGCGCAAAACTCACGACCGCGAAGTACGTCAAGAATTTTACAACGATGATAGTGGTAATACTTATACTAACGTGACACGAACCACTGAGACAGTAAACAATAGCACACCTGAACAGAGAACCAACTCCTACAGTGACGGTTACGTTCATGGAAAAGTGTCCGAGCGCCGCTACCAAGAAAATGTTTTAGCCGAACGAGATAATAACAATGCGGCTCGTGGCTTGCTACTTGGGATTATATTCACTTCTGTTGCAGCTTTAGCCGTTGGATATACTTGGTTATTCAATCAAAAAAGCGAAGCACCTACTTCAGTCACGCCAACAGTGATAATTCCTAATTCCAAATCAAATGACAAGCCAGCGCCTGAAGCCAAGCAACCCCCCCAAAAAGAAACCATTATCGAAAGAACCAGAGACGTATTAGTTCCGGTTCCCCAGCAACAAGCGCCGTTACCCACTCCAAAGCAAGACATTAATATTACTGTTCCTAATTCTGCGCCCTCCCTGTCTGTGGAACAACCACCTACAAACCAAACATCTTCTACGCCATCGCAAAATCAGAGCAGTAATACTGATTCTCAAGCTCAAATAACTGATACTGACAGCACAACTCCAGCTCAAGATACGTCAAGCCAAACAGACGCAACATCTGATAACAGTTCTGCTTCTACTGATAGTAATACAACTAATTCTGCTCAGTAACAGCAGTGCGATCGCACTCTGGCAAAAGTATATATTAGTTAGCCTCTCTCCATTTGGAGAGGGGTTATATTATGTCTGTCGAATTGCTCATAACAGAAAACCACCCCTCCCCAAGTGCCGGAATTATGGGTAATTAATAGGACTTGATATTACATTATGCAAACAACAAACTTGAAGATAGATGCCTAATGTAAACAGATTTTGAGCAATTATTGCAACTCTTTAATCCTAATAAATTTTGTTAAATATATGGGATTAATGTCAGGAAAGTGATGCTAACTTAAAAAAAGGCACGAACAGGATAATTTAACCAAATGTTGGAGGCTGGAGCCTGTGCCACCCGCTCTGCCCCCCTCGCAACAACTGAAAACTTGCAGCCTAAAATGACATCGTTTTGCTTTTAGTTTCAGTCAGTTGTAATTGGAGGTGTTTGAACTTAAGACTAAAATCCGTTTGAAGTTACGGGATAACTGCGCCCTTAAGTTCAGTTAGATTGCGAGTCGAGTCCACCCTAGTTTGAGTTTAGCTAATTTTTGCCTCGTTTAAATCATTCAAATCTCTCGTCACCCGCCTTCAGCTGCTAATTACCCAGGTAGCTAGGCGGGTTAGTTATGTTTTATAGTTATTTCTAACTATTGATAGAGGAGTAAAGTATTTACATTTATATCTAAAGAGAGAAGTCAGTCATTATTAACTAGATTGAAAGACCCATAATTTAAACCTTCGAGTTCATCCTATTGTCAGAGGAAAAAGCAATTTAGCTGAGCCATCCTAAACATAGAAGCTAGTTGATAGCTTTTAATTGAATTGAGGAAAGCCAGATGAAATTGGCAATTATTTCTGCTACAGCCCTAATTAGTACAATCTGCTTAGCAACCCCAGTAAAAGCTGAAAACCCTGCCCAAGTAAAACAATTGATCGAAACCAGAGAGTGTCAAGGTTGCGATCTTTCCGGGGCAAATCTAAGCGATGTCCATCTAATTGGTGCAGACTTGCGCGATGCAGATTTATCAAATGCTAACCTCAAAAATGCCAACCTAGAAGGTGCAGATTTGACTGGTGCTAACTTGCAAAATGCAAATATGACTAAAGCGTTTGCCACCGACGCTAGCCTGGTTAATACCAACCTCAAAGGTGTTAACTTCAGTGGAGCAAAACTCTATAGTGCAGATATGGATGGGGCAGTCTTAGTTGGCACTAACTTCAAGGATGCTAAGCTGTACGGCGCTGATTTGTCTAGATTTGGTAAATAAATAAAGTAGGATATGTAATTAACTAGTCATAGGGGCGGGTTAAAAATATATATCTTGCTACTCAAAAACAAGACTCTGAAAGCCCTTAGAGTGAATGATGAATGCTGGATGCTCAAAAAAATATATTTCATAATTCATCACTCATCATTCATAAATTCAGAATTTCCCTTCAGTTTCCTAAGTCCTGAATTATCTCAAATCTACTGAGAGGGTTGATTAATTTGTTGAATTTGCCCAACAAAATACGTTTCCTGGTAGTTTAGCTGTTGTGCTAACTCTAGACCTTTTTGGAATGCAGCTAAAGCTTCAGATTTGTCGCCAAGATTGAGATAGATTTGCCCAATTTGATCGTAAGCAGTCATCATTCCATAAAAGTCAGAAGCAAATTGTTCAGATTGTAAAAGAATTTGGCTGGTTTGCAGCGCGGCATCAATCTGATTTTGAGAGCGATAGAGTGCAATTAATTGGCGAAGTGCATCACCAGCTAAACTATATTGTTGTAAAGACCAAGCTGATGTGTAAGCTTGTTGAAAGTTTTCAAAGGCTGTTTGTATCTGTCCTAATGCTAAATAATCCTTAGCGATCGCAAGCCTCAAAGCTGGTAATGATAAGCTTAATTGTGGATCGTTTTGGTAAATCTCAAATAACTTTTGTTTGACTGCTATTGCCTGTTGATATCGTCTTGCTTGCCCGTAGATAAAATCGAGTTGTTGCAGGTTAGTTAAGACACCCAGGCGATCGCCTGCTTCTGTTGCAAAACTCAACAACTCTTCATAAGCAGTTGCAGCTTTAGCATAGTCAAACCAACTTAAATTTAACTCCGCTAAAGTTTTTAGTGTTGCTTGTATAGTTGCTGCATCTCGTTGCTGTCTCGCCGATGCCAAAATTCGGTTGTAAATGGCGATCGCATTATCTGGTTCTCGCACTTGTTGAAACGCCAAGCCCAAAGAACGCAAAAGTTGTAAATTAACATCAGGCTGAGATTGAACTTGTTGCCCAATTGCTAGCAATCTTTGGGTAATAGCTTGCAACTCTGGGCGCTGGTTCTCTTGCCAAGCAATACCCCCAACTCTCGAAAGCGCTTGTATTTCTTCCTGAAAGCCCAGTGCGCGACGCAGCCGTAGTTCCCGGTTCCAAATCGCAAACGCACTGTTGCGATCGCCTACTGCATATCTTGCTGCGGCTTGTCGATCTAATTCATCCAACGCCGCCTTAAGTTTTAATCGTTGCAGTGGAGTTAAAGTTAGATTGGGATTGGGAAGCAGTGGATCGGGCGTTTTAATCTCTAGGGGATTAAAGAAAGTTTCTTCTATTTTAGGCTTGCGGCTATCTGCTAACACTTCGAGAGTACTACACAGCAAAGCAAGAGGTAAGAGGCTTGAGGCAAGCAAGAGGATTTTAGATTTCGAGTGTTGGATTTGGGAATGAGTAAGGGAAGGTTTTTTCAATTTATCTGTTCTCCCATAAATCTTTTCATTGAACCCGCCCCTACAAGGTGACGATTTTATCGTTCCAAATCTAGCAGCCATAAAATTCAATAATATTAGCATCGGCAGCTTAATACCAGCAACCGCTAGTGGATGTAGTCATTTTGGCAAGAGTTAGGGAAAAATTTTTCTTGACAGACAGGAAGATCTAAAATATTTCCAGGTTATATGTAAGTAACTCTTTTTTATAAGTTTGAGATAATGACCAATACTACGGAGATCGCAACTTTAGCCCGCTGGATGGCTGCTGATTTTAGCAACCAAGAACAAGCTTTTGAAAATCCTCCCTTTTTTGCGCACATTCGCGTTTGTATGCGTCCCCTACCCTCAGAATTCTTGTCTGGGTTCAGCTTTTACGTCGAACAAGCTTATGACTATATGCTGAATAATCCGTATCGGGTGCGGGTGCTAAATTTAATTGCAGCAGGCGATCGCATTGAAATCGAAAACTACTGCATTAAACAGGAACAACAGTTTTATGGTGCATCCCGCGAAGTTCAGCGCCTGCAAGCGCTATCTTCTAACAGCTTAGAAAAATTACCAGGCTGCAATATGATTGTGGAGTGGACGGGACATAGCTTTAAAGGTAGAGTTGAACCAGGCAAAAGCTGTACAGTCGTGCGCCAAGGTAGAAAAACCTATCTTGACAGTGAATTTGAAATCGATGGGGATAAATTTATTAGCCTTGATCGAGGATGCGACCCCGAAACTGACGAACACATTTGGGGTTCAGTTGCTGGGCCATTTCACTTTGTTCGCTGGCACAGTTTTGCCGATGAAGTGAAGATATAAACTCTTTATTTGGCGATCGCAGTCTCAGTGCAATTAGTAGGGTGCGTTAGACACCAGTCGTGCCTTGTCCAATTTGCTGGAGAGCATATGATGCGTCGTAACGCACCTGAAGCAGTTTAGCTTGTTGCTAATAGTTTATAATTTTGATAGAATTGAATATCTCAGCTACGGCGACATAGCCAAGTGGTAAGGCAGAGGTCTGCAAAACCTTTATCCCCCGGTTCAAATCCGGGTGTCGCCTTCAAAAATCAAATCGGGCATTTTCACCTTAGTTACTTCAACAATTGCTGCAAGTGTAGTACAGCTTTAGGTGGCTGCCTTTAGATATATCTACTTAATCAAGACTATTTTAAGTAAATTCACTAGAATTATATTAATAATCTAAATACTCTTATTTAGATAGATTTTGTCCTAGTAACAATTTATGTTCGCGTTTAATTTGAACCTTTTTAATTTTCACTTGATTATAGTTACTTAAAATTAAGTGTATTTACTTATATTTATTTTGATAGTTTAAAACATAAGCAGCTAACTAAATAGATAAGGTTACTGGTATTTCAGTAATCTTTCGATACGCCTATACATTTTTTTGTGAAAAGATTACGGTAGATTTACCG
>DATNQH010000119.1:0-20103 GCA_036704105.1 Leptolyngbyaceae cyanobacterium
AGGTAGTGAATGTCTTCTACCTGATGCCTGCCGAGAATCTGATAATTCTGCAAAGGCTTCCAGAATTGCTGGTTGCTGCATGGGTTCAATATCAGCTACTCACTACAGGGCTATTCTAACTTAGAGAATGAAATAGCCCTGATATTAATAGGTTTGAGGAATCTGTACCTGATCGTGTGGATATATTCCAGGATTTTATAGAGGCATTTCTGAATTAAATCCAAATCATCAAAAATGGGAAAGCTCAGACAAATACCTTTATGCTGGAAAATCAGTGTTGTCGGTTGCGTATATCAGCATAAAAGTATAAATTATGACATTTATTTTAACCAATGACGACGGCATAGACGCGCCAGGAATTCGCTCGCTCCTCAAAGCTGTAGACGGTAAAAAAGTTATTATTGCTGCTCCCAAAGATCATTTATCTGGCTGTAGCCATCAAGTCAGCACAACTCGACCGATTCACGTCCAGCGGCGCAGTGACAATGAGTATGCGATCACTGGCACTCCGGCTGATTGCACTCGCATTGCATTAACACATATTTGTTCAGATGTCAAATACGTACTTTCCGGCATCAACGCTGGGGGTAATATGGGCGCTGATGTTTATATTTCCGGTACAGTTGCAGCTGTGCGAGAAGCTGCTTTTCATGGCATTTCAGGAATTGCTATTTCCCACTATCGTAAAGGCAAACGCAATGTAGATTGGGATGTGGCGGCGAGGTGGACTGCTGGCGTTTTAGCTGACTTACTCAATCGTCCACCTGAAGTTGGGACATACTGGAACGTAAATTTACCCCATTTGTTACCAGGAGATCCCGATCCGGAAGTGGTGTTTTGTCAACCTTGTACGCAACCGTTACCAGTTAACTACCGGATTGAGGGCGACAACTTTTATTATGTGGGGGATTATGCCCAGCGCGATCGCACCAAGGGAAGCGATGTGGATGTATGCTTCTCTGGCAAAATTGCTGTAACTCTGTTACGGCTTTAACTATGCATCAGATGAGGATGCTCTGCATCCTCATATTCGTTACTAGGCTCCAGCCCTAATTGTCCCCTCCCCTATAAGGGGAGGGTTAGGGAGGGGTTAGGGGTAGATAGAATCAACGCTGGGAAGGAAGTCTTGCAGTTTGAACGCCAGGATAGTAGTATCCCAGAATTTGGGTATAATTCATCCCTTGGGCTGCCAACTTATAAGCCCCTGTCTGACTCATCCCCATTCCACCGTGAGCTTGAGCCACAATTTCGTCTGTAGCAGCATACAAAGATTCTACAACTCCACCTTTGTAACTGAGGAACTGTCCTGCTGTTTGTTTGACAGCTTCATGACTGGTGTTGTACTCGCTATTCATGCCTTTATAAACTTGCCAGCGCTGGGTATTACCCAAGTTATACCAGGAACTAGCAGGACGAACTAAGTGTACCAAAGCATAAGAACGCGCGGCGATCGCTTGAGCTTTGAGTGCTTCCATCGGTGCGGTTGGGTGCATTTCACTTCCAACTACACTTGAAAGATACTGCTCCAAGTTCACATTATTGACAGCTAGCAGTTTATTTTCTTGCGAAACTAACAATAATTTTCCTCTATACCAGCGATCGCCGACGTAAACGGCACCACCTTTAGTCGGGTAAATCCACACAGCATTTGGTAGCTGTTCGTTACCAATAATAATATTTGAAGAGTTGGGTGTGGCATTGAAGGCTTGAGCAGCCGGAAGACTTCGCAACACCTTGCCATTATTAGTCATAATGTATGCCTCAGTTGAGGAGCCAATAGTGAGCGAGTCAACTTTATTTGCGATCGCCACCCGAATTTCAAAGGCTGGAGGTTTATATTGCGCCTTTGTTGCTACTTTCTTATGTTTGCCGCGTTTTTTCGTTGCTATATGCTTTTTAGCTTTAACTGAAGGCTTTTGTGCTGTTGCACTTGTTTTCAGCTTATTAGTTTGTTTAGCTGGAGAATTACTTTTATTTAAGTCTTGTTGAACTAGTGGCTCCCACTGTGAGACAGTAGAAACATTGGCGCTCGAATTACTAGAAGAAGTATTAGATGTATTGGTTTTCTGGACAGAAGGTGATAAGGTTTGAGCCAATACCAAAGATAAAAGTAACGGTGTGGACACCAGGGGAATAGACCAAATACCAAGACGTTGAAAGAGTTTGGTTGCTTGGCGAGGTTGATCAAATTTAATCATAGAAGTTGACGCTAAACTACTTAAAAGAAAACTGGCTGCTCCCGTGCTGTTGCTGGATTAGTTGCCAGTTTTGCTGTGGATGAACTTTAGACAAACAAAATTAGTAAGTATAACGATGCTTTCATCTTCACAACGCTAGTGTTGAATGTTGACCGTTGAATGTCGCTTTGGTACACATCAAAGTTTAAATGTCAACTCTCACAAGTCGCATTGCTTTGAAAGAAGGCAGATTGGGATGAGATTTTGCCTGCTACAGAGTAGCAGAACTAGAGTATTTTATCTGAATTTCAATTATAGGTGCGCGTTTAAAAGCGATCACCTGCTTTTTTGCCAAGATTATTGCTAGTCTAGAGCCATATGCTATTGACTGCTGAACTGCTGCTGCAATATCAACGCTGTCGCCGCCGACTTTTTCTAGATAGGCATGGAGATCTTAGCCAAAAAGATGCTCCAAATGAATTATTGCTCAAATTGCGACAGGATAAGTTAGCTCACCAAAAAACTGTACTGGAAAAACACACTTATCACCATCCGCAATATCCCAAAGGTGACTGGGAAGAAGGAGCAAAGGCTACTTGGGAATTGATGCAGCAAGGTGTAGACTGCATTTACAAAGGAGTACTGCTAGCAACTTACTCCGAAGAAATTACTCTGTTGAGTTGTCCAGATTTACTGATTAAACAGCCGGGAAACTCTTGTTTGGGAGATTGGCTTTACGTTCCAGCGCAAATTGAATTAGGTAAGCGTCCGAAACTGGAATATCAAATTGTAGCAACGTTTCACGCGCAAGTATTAGCACAGGTACAGTCAGCGACACCAAATATAGCTTGGTTACTGTTGCGGCGCAAAGAAGTTTATCAGGTGAGTGTGGCAAAATGGATGCCGCAAATGCAGCGATCTCTCTTAGAATGCATTCAAATTCTCACATCATCGCAAGCACCAGAGGTGTTTATTTCGCGCCAAAAGTGCAGTCTTTGCCGCTGGTTCAGTCATTGCTATAGTCAAGCTAAATCACAACAACACCTGTCTCTGCTTCCTGGCGTTACACCCAGCCGCTACCGCGAGTTGCAAGCGGTGAACCTGGTAACATTAGAATCCCTAGCTAATACTAATCCAGTTGAATTAGAAAACTTACACGGCTTTGATAATAGATCTGCACAACAGTTAATAGTGCAAGCTCAATCTGTAGTCGAAAATCGCCCCATTCTTATATTAGGGGGAAAAGGAGACAAGGAGACAAGGGGGCAAGGGGAGAACGATCAATTCATCATTCATCATTCATCATTCACGCCTCAAATCGAACTATATTTCGACATTGAGGCACAGCCAGAATTAAATTTGGATTATATGCTAGGGGTTTTGGTAGTTGATCGCACCTCCAAAACAGAAAAATTTCATTCCTTGCTAGCAGAAAAAGTGGAGGATGAAGGATTAATTTGGCAGCAATTTCTAGAATTAGTTTTGCAATATCCTCAAGCACCAATTTTTCATTTTTTCTCTTACGAAGTTGATACAGTTAAACGCTTAGCTCAAATTTATCAGACTCCAAAAGAGCAAATTCAACCACTACTTGAACGGTTTGTGGATGTGTACGAGCAGATAACACAAACGGTAATATTACCCGTAGAAAGTTATGCCTTAAAAGCGATCGCGCGTTGGTTAGGTTTTGAGTGGCGCGATCCTGGGGCTAATGGTTCTCAATGCATTTACTGGTATGACCAATGGTTAGCAACAGGCGATCGCACTTTCCTTGATTCTATTCAAAATTACAACGAAGATGACTGCCGCGCTACCCGTCATGTTAAAGACTGGCTGGAGAAATTTATTCAGGATGAGGGTTTAGTAGGGGTAGTGTAAAGGTGCGCTGTCGCCAACTGCCTTGGAATCTTCCTCTTAACGCCATGCCTAATCTAGCTTCATTTGAGCGAAATGTTCTAGCAATAGCAGGCGGAAAAAAATCAGTAAGTTTTCTAGTTTTTTCAAGAGAAATCGTAACTAAATCGAATGTTGTCTTTCTCGATGCCGTCGAGTACGACAGAGAGTCCACCCATACGAATCATCCACTCAAGACGATGGTCGCGGTACTCGCGTTTGAACATACCCTGCTCAACGATATTTGCAAATTGCTCCAGCCCGGCAATTGAGCCGCTTGCTTCCTGCACCGTTTGAGCGACGCTTGGACGTACATTGACGCGCTTGAACCAATCAGCAAGTGGAGAGTTTGCTTCCGGCGCAATTCCGAATGCAATTGACGACACGCTGATGTGGGGAACTACACAGAGATCGCTCCAGCCAAAACGGTCGCCGTTGAACCATTCGCGTTCGCCTAGCTGCTTTGCAAGCCATTGGCGGCACTTCGCAGCCTGTTGTTTGGCATTCCCAACGATCTTATCGGCAAGCTCACCCTTCGCCCGACCAAAAAAGTCGATCTCACCAAGCCCCCAGTTGATCCGTTCGTAGTAGGTGTCCATGACCTCTTCGATCATGCGGACATAAGCTCGCTCCGCCGGATTGCTCGGCAGAAGTGGTGGCTCAGACCATTTTTCTTCGATGTACTCTAGGATAATTGTAGAGTCGAAGATTTTGACGTTGCCGTCAATGAGGGCTGGCAACTCCGCACGGGGATTGGCTTGGAGGAACTCGCTGCCCCCAAACCCGCCCCCACTTACGTCAGGTGTCTTGGACTCAAACTCAATCCCCTTTTCGCGCAAGGCGATTTTGATCTTCTGTGCATACGGAGATAGCGGGTGTTCGTAGAGGACGATCATTGGTCAAATTCTCCCTGCTATTTAGTAGGATATTTTTTTATCTTTAAACTGATAAGGTGCTGAAGTAAATAATTTACTCAGCTTCTACTATTTATGCATAATTTCACTAGAGTTGTTGCCCTTTCAGCTACGATGATTTCCCTCTGCTTAGTAACTGATATTTCCTATTGGGATGCTGAAATCACAACCAGCCACAATATCTGATGACATATCTATGAGAAAATAGACAATTTAGAAAAATCAGCCTTTATCTGTCGCTCTTTTTTGCATGATTATCTCGAAAATTTTTGTCTGCCTAGCTACGTTTTCCTGTTGGCTAATTAGTGAATTTACAACTGGATCGCTAACAACATCATCGGCTACAGCTACCAAAAGCAAAGACATAGAATTTTTAGGGGAAGTAACTTTTCCTACAAAAACTACATTTAAACGAACAGAAGTAGGAGGACTGTCGGGAATTACTTACGACTCGCGTAAAAATGTTTATTATAGTATTTCCGATGACCGTAGCCAAAAATCTCCGGCTCGTTTTTATACGCTAAAAATCGCTCTGAGTGCGGGTAGTTTGAAAAAAGTTGATGTCGTAAATGTGACTACTCTATTGCAGGCTAATGGAAAGCCTTTTCCAGAGTTAAGTTTAGATCCAGAAGGAATTGCATTGACCAGAGATAATAAGTTATTTATCTCTTCCGAAGGTGATGTCGATAAGTTAGTTAAACCTTTTGTCAATCAGTTTTCTTTAACAGGTAAGCAGCTTCAGGTATTACCAATTCCGCCAAAGTTTTTGCCATCTGCCAAAGGAAACAAGGGTATTCGTAATAATTTAGCGTTTGAAAGCTTAACGATTACTCCTAACAAAAAATACCTGTTCACAGCTACAGAAAATGCTTTAGCTCAAGATGGTAATATTGCTACAATTACTGCTGGCAGTCCTGCTCGAATTTTGAAATACAATCTCTCAACAGGGCAACGAATAGAAGAATTTCTTTATGTAACTGAACCGATTGCAGGTAGTGCCAAAATTAGCAGATTTAGTACCAACGGTTTAGCCGATTTGCTGGCAATTGATAACACTCGTTTACTCAGTTTAGAGCGTTCTTTCTCCTTAATTAAAGGAAATACAATTAAATTATACGAGGTTGATTTAGCAGAGGCAGATGATATTAGTAAAATAGCAAGTATAAAAGCTATTAATATCAATAAAATCAAACCAGCACAGAAAAAGCTGCTGTTTAATTTCAATCAGCTAAATATTCCTATAGATAACATTGAGGGGCTAACTTTTGGGCAGTGTTTACCAAATGGGCGCCGATCGCTCATCTTTGTCAGCGATAATAATTTTACTTCGCTCCAGTTCACACAAATATTAGCCTTTAGTGTCAAGGATGAACAAAAGCTTTGTCCGTCAAGTCGATAATGCAGCAGCGATCGTTTATGGTTGATTTTTAAATTAGGCGGTTAGTCTGTAATCTTTTCCCAATAGAGGATTACTTGTAAGATGAGCAATGGCGGGCTACAGCTACTAAACTAATTGTTTTGCCTCGGTTTACATTTTTTCTGCTTGCTACTCAGTTTCAACCAAAACTGTCACAGCCGCAACAGCAACTAACATTTCATCATTTTTATCATTAAGAGAGGGAATTGCCCGCCCCTGCACAACCATACCGCCAGACTCAACGGTGAGGGTTTTACGCCCAAAGGGTAGCACCGCCAATACTTCGGCTTCCCGTACTTGTTCCGGGTAAGGTACTGCAACTCGAACTTCAACAATCATTCGATCTGGATCGCTCAAACCAGCTACTTCCCAGACACCAGGTAAAGCATTATGGGCGATCGCATTGCGCACAGCCCTAGCAGCTGCAACTGTCGGTTCCTGCCCGTGCTGATCTACTCCCATACCCATCTCAATAATCAAACGTTTTCGAGTCACAGCCATTTCTTGGTAAGTTTGTTTATTCTATTGAAGTGCTATCCACCCTAAGTTACTGTAATCCAGTCCTACAGATGATCCCCAGGATAGATAAGGGTACATAAAAGCAAGTTATATATTAAAAGCCTAGCTGCTCAGTAGCTAGTGTGAAAGTGGTTGCTAGTAGTACGGTTAACCGAACTACCGTTTTTTCCAAAGCTAAGGTCAATTTATTCTTTAGATATCTAAGTAGAAATACTTCAGCCCTAGTTGGAGTGAGTGTGAAACACTAAGTTTCTACTATTTTATCTACAGAACCAACAAAAACAATATGAAAATTGCTCAAGTCGCGCCCTTATGGGAGAGAGTTCCTCCACCCACTTACGGCGGTATTGAATTAGTAGTCAGCCGTTTGACTGACGAACTAGTACGCCGAGGTCATGAAGTAACTCTGTTTGCCTCTGGCGATTCTCAAACTTTGGCTCGCTTAGAAGCAGTATATCCCCGTGCTATACGCTTAGACCAGGAAATCCAAGACTATTCAGTCTACGAAATGCTGGAACTGAGCCAGGTATACGAACAAGCGGCGGAATTTGACATGATTCATTCTCACATAGGTATGGCAGCACTGGCAATTGCTCCACTGGTAAAAACGCCAACCATTCACACGCTGCACGGGAGCTTTTCATCAGATAACAGCAAACTATATCACTTACATCAGAAGCAGCCGTATATCAGTATTAGCAATGCTCAGCGTCAACTGAATCTGAATTATCTGCGCACGGTTTATAACGGCATTGATTTGGAAAATTATACCTTCCAATCAACGCCCCAAGAGCCGCCGTATCTTGCCTTCTTAGGTCGTTTCTCACCAGAAAAAGGGCCACAACACGCGATCACTATTGCTAAGCAAAGCGGTTGGCGTTTGAAGATGGCAGGCAAAATTAATTTAAGCGAACGGCAATTCTTTGATCGAGAAATTGCCCCCCAAATTGATGGCAAGCAAATTGAATACTTGGGTGAAGTCAATCACTTAGAAAAAGTTGAGCTTTTAGGCAAGGCTGCACTCACCCTGTTTCCAATTAACTGGCCCGAACCGTTTGGCTTAGTGATGATTGAGTCAATGGCGACAGGAACACCAGTAATTGGCATGAATAATGGTTCTGTACCGGAGGTAATCTCTCATGGGAAAACTGGGTTTGTCTGCCAAAGTTATGAAGAAATGGCCGCCATGATTCCAGATGCTTTGGAATTAGACCGTTCCTACTGTCGAGAATACGTAAAAAACCAATTTAGCGTCGCTCAAATGGTAGACGGATATGAGGCAGCTTATCAACAGTTGCTTGAAAGCCGCATAGCTTTAAATGGGCATCTTTATTCACCCACAGTATCGTTTTAATCAACTTTTTTGAATCCGGAGATAAAATCATGGACTTGAAAACTCAAGCTTGCCCTTGTTGCAGTAATTCTTTACTACGTCACGTGCGCCAAGGCAAACTTTACTGGTTTTGTACCTCCTGCTGGCAAGAAGTACCGATATTTGCAATCAGTCAAACAACTCGCACAGAAACTAGCAAAAGGCGGGAAAAAGCTGTGAATCTGTAGGGACTTAATGATGGATTATAAATGTTGAATGCTGAAGGGGAATTGAGTTTAATTCATAATTCATCATTTATCATTCATAATTTCACCTGATAAAATCGTTGGGGAACGATCAGGAATATTTAAACAATGCTTGCTGCTCTACTGTATGGTCAAGAAGACTTACGCTTAGAACAAGTTGCCGATCCTACTCCATCTGCGGGTGAGGTGACGATTCAAGTAGCAGCAGCAACAACTTGTGGTACAGATTTAAAAGTATGGCGGCGGGGGGGTCATGCAAAAATGCTCAGACCCCCCACTTTGTTTGGGCATGAGGCATCTGGGCGAATTGTGGCTGTGGGAGAAGGTGTAACCAGTTGGCAGGCGGGCGATCGCGTTGTGGCAAATAATTCAGCGCCCTGCATGAAATGCTTTTTTTGTCAACGCAAGGAATATTCGCTTTGCCCCGATTTGACCTGGAACAACGGCACATTTGCTGAATACCAGAAAATTCCAGCCGCGATCGTGCAACACAACTTGTTACCTATTCCTGCCGATTTGTCGGATGAGGTAGCAGCGATGACTGAACCGCTAGCTTGTGTCATGCATGGAATAGCACGGTCGAACGTACAGCCAGGAGACAGGGTAGTGGTGCTGGGAGATGGGGCGATCGGGTTAATGTTTGTATCGGTATTAGCGCAGCAATCCACGCAAGTATTTTTATTTGGTGGGAACGATCGGCGGCTGCAAATTGGGGAAAAACTCGGTGCAGCTCAAACTTATAACTATCATCAGCAAGCAGATATCCCATCGGTAGTTAAAGCACAAACAGACGGCTGGGGTGCAGATGTAGTAATTGAAGCCACTGGCGTACCAGCAGTTTGGGAGGTAGCGATCGCTTGTGCGCGTCCGGGTGGAACCATAAATCTATTCGGTGGTTGTCCGAAAAATACTACAATTACAGTAAATACAGAACAACTGCACTACAGCGAACTCACTATCAAGGGAGTATTCCATAACACACCGGAATATGTCCGCGCTGCTTTATCAATGCTTGCGAGTCGAGTGATTGAGTTTGAATTATTGATTAGCGATCGCCGACCGTTGCAAGATTTAGAGCAGGTGTTTGAAGATATGAAGCAGCGGCGAGTAATTAAAGTGGCTATCCATCCGCATGAGTGAAGGAATTTATATTCAGGTTTGATACTGTTAGGGTGAAAAATTATGACTAAAGACGAATTCATACAAGCGATCGCAAAACAAGAAAAATGTCCCTCGTTACCTCCAGCCCTACAAGCGCTATGGTACGACAAAAAAGGTGATTGGCACATGGCGCATGAAGTATCGCAAAATGCCAGTGATGCAGATAGTGCTTGGGTTCATGGTTATTTGCACCGCAAGGAAGGCGATATAAAAAATGCTCGATACTGGTATAAGCGCGGCAGCCAGCCTGAATTTACAGGTGGGTTAGATTTGGAATGGGAACACATTGTTTCCGAATTGCTGATGAAGGTAAGTGCTTGAGGTGCGAGTTCTGTAAAGCAATATATGAAGAAGCGATCGCGTTTGATTGCGACAGCAGCAGTGGAGCGAAAAGGCTAACTACGTCTTCCCAAAGCGATCGCCATACAACCAGCAACTACCAAAATCGCCCCTACAATTCCCAATATCGTCAAGGGTTCCGGTGCGATTAAATTTGGCATCATAGAAGAAACAACTTCGACTGCTACCAAAGTACATAAAGGAGCCAATGATATCACGGCACTCACCCGTGAAGCTTCCCAGTTTTCCAAAGCTTCAGCAAAAGCACCATAAGCAACTAAGGTATTCAACCCACAAAAAAGCAACGTTGCTAAATGCAAAGGACTAATTGTGAAAATTTTTTGCGGTGCAGCAACTGGACTGAACATCAAGGCACAGCCACCAAATATAATCAACATCACGTTAGCTGATGACAACTGCTGCAATAACTGCTTTTGCGCCAAAGCATAAACAGCCCAAGCTGCTGCTGCAATTATTATTAAACTGCTACCGATGAGATAGTTGGAAGCGCCTGTAATTAAAGTGCGTAATTGCTCGTTGAAAAATAAGACAAACCCCAGAACTAGCACAGCCATTCCCGCCCATTGTCTCAGGGTGTAGCGTTCTTTGAAGATAGCGATCGCACCCAACCCAAACAAAACAGGCGCAAGCTGAATCAAAACCTCAGCATTATTGGCTGAAGTTAGTGCTAAGCCTTGCAAAAACAATAAATAATTCACCGCCAAAAATATAGTAGCGATCGCCAGCAACCCCAAAGAAGTAGAACGTAACTGTTGCAAAGTAGGTAACTTTCGCCGCAAAGCCAAATAAATAGCCAGCAACCCAAAAGCGATCGCAAAACGAAACCAAGTCAAAGTATAGACATCTAAAACTTGCAGCATTATCTTGAGAGCGATCGGCAGAACCCCCCACAACAACACCGTCAACAGCGACAACGCCAGCCCCAAACGCCAGCGACCAGAACTTTGATGAAGTGGCATTATAAGAAATTATGAATGCTAAATTATGAATTATGAAATTGAGGATGTAAACGCTAATTCATCATTCAACGTTCATAATTCATCATTTCCTTTACGGTTCGTTTAATCTTCCAACATCTCCAACAATTGCGCCTCGCTCAACTGAGGGATACCCAAAGAGATCGCTTTGTCCAACTTAGATCCTGCTTCCTCACCCGCCACCAGATAATCTGTTTTCTTACTCACAGAATCAGTCACCTTACCACCAGCCTTTTGAATCAACTGCTTCGCCTCATCCCGCTTCAGCGTTGGTAAAGTACCTGTAATCACAAACGTCTTACCAGCCAACGGTACAGACGCAGGCTCTTGTAGAGACGTTGTATACAACGTCTCCACAGCCAATTGCAAACCAGCAGCTTTTAGACGGGAAATCAAATTTTGATTTGCAGGGATGCGGAACCATTGATACACAGAAGCAGCAATTTCGCCACCAATACCATACACAGACTCAATATCTGTAGTTTTCGCCTCAGCCAGTTGTTCCACCGAGGGAAACTTTTCACTCAATAACTGAGCATTGACGCTACCAACATGACGAATACCCAAACCATACAACACCCGTGACCAAGGTTTAGTTTTGGAATTTGCGATCGTAAGAGCCAATTTTTCCGCCAACTTCCGACCCATGCGTTCTAATTCACAAAAATTTTCAACTGTCAAGTCATATATATCAGCAACTGAATGCACCACTTCTTTGTCAACCAGTTGTTGCACCAGCTTTTCCCCCATCCCGTTGATATCCAATGCATCGCGGCTGACCCAATGTTCCAGCGCCCCCTTGAGGATAGCTGGACAGGAAGCATTCACGCACCGAGTTACAGCCTCGCCTACAGGACGCATTACAGGCTGATTGCACACGGGGCAATGCGTAGGCATTTGAAACGGCTGAGTTCCCTCTGGGCGCAGTTCCGCCAACACCCGCAACACTTCTGGGATAATTTCACCTGCCTTGCGGACGATGACAGTATCACCTACTCTGATATCTAATTGAGCAACGCGATCGCTGTTATGCAAAGTAGCGCGAGAAACTGTCGTCCCAGCTAATTGTACTGGACGCATAATTGCCATTGGTGTAAGTGCGCCTGTCCGTCCGACATTTACCGCAATCTCTTCTACACGAGTGGGTGCTTCCTCAGCAGCATATTTCAACGCTACCGCCCAGCGAGGGAACTTTTGAGTAAAGCCCAACTGTTCTTGTAGCGAGAAAGAATTAATTTTTACTACCACCCCATCAGTCATGTAGGGCAGATTCAAGCGTTCTGTGTCCCAATATTCGTAATATTCTGCCACTTCTTGCAATGACGGACATAACTTGCGGTTAGGATTGACGCGAAATCCCATTTCTTGCAATAATTCCAGCGCTTCCCATTGCGTCCGTCTAATACTAGCGTCATCTCTACCAGGAATGTGCAGCGTGTAAGCAAAGAAATCTAGTCGCCGCTTATCTACAATTCGAGGATCTAATTGCCTGAGTGTACCAGCTGCGGCATTGCGGGGATTGGCAAACAATGCCTCGCCTTTTTGCGATCGCTCTTGATTTATTTGTTCAAATACTTCTAGTGGTAAAAACGCCTCTCCCCGCACTTCTATCCGTTCTGGCGGATTTTCCAGTTGCAACCGTAGGGGAATTGAGCGAATTGTGCGCACATTCTGGGTAATGTCTTCTCCAGTAATCCCGTCACCTCTAGTTGCACCCCTTACCAACATCCCATTTTCATACGTCAGGGCTAATGCAGAACCATCAATTTTTAATTCGCAAACATATTCATGTAGAGACGTTGCACGCAACGTCTCTACAGGTGCGTGTCGTCGCCAACGCTGTTCCCACGCCTGCAATTCGTCAATATTAAAGGCGTTTTCCAGACTATACAGCGGGATGTTGTGTTTGACTGAAGAAAATTGGGTGGCTGGGAGTTCCCCTACCCTTTGGGTTGGACTATCTGGCGTAATTATTTCTGGATATTGATTTTCCAGTTGCTGCAATTCCCGATATAAGTGGTCGTAGACAGCATCTTCCATAATCGGGTTATCCAGCACATAGTAAGCATAGCTGGCTTTTTGCAGTAGCTGCCGCAGTTCGATAACTCGCTGTTTAACTTCCGGTGCGATCGCTTTCACCAAGTCCATCTCCATCAATTGATCAATCTACATCACCGTTCCCAATCCGCAACTTCATAAAGGAAGCTGGTTTTGCCAACCAACTTGCGATTAGCAGAGGTGCTTTGGACGAAAACCATATACTTCTCTAGGTTACTGGGTTTAATCCGAACCGTCTCGTCCATAGGTAGCCCTAGCATTTCTCGTGCTGCTTCTCCTTGAAACAAATCGCTTGTTGCCCGATCCATTAAAATAATTTCTTTATGTCCTTGGATAGTTTCAGTTTTAGTAAACTCATAGAAACCCCGCCCAACTTTAAATGTCAAACCATTCTCCAACACAAAGGCTTTAATTGAGATATCTTTATCAATTTCTAGAACTTGGAAACGTCCAGGTGTAACTGCTCGCAAATCTGCTGGCTGATAAAAATCTGTTTTTTCCCGTTCCATCATGGTATTAAACATTTGGTTTAACCCACGACTCATCCGCCCTTGCTCAATTACTTCTTGTTCGTAAGCTTGGAGTTGCTCATCTGAGGATTGTTTATAACAAATTGCAAAAAACATATCAGTAATATAAGAAAACTGATCTAGATTGAGGTGAAATCCTCCAGATTTATTCGCTATTTCTGTATAAAAAGGAGTAGCATGAGAGCGATTGAGAGCTTGCACGCCATAAACTGCAATTCCCATTTCTCCTAACTTATCAATTTCCTGTCGCCAATTCAGTTTCTTGGGATTGTGTGCTGGAGCGTGAGGAATATCATCACCAATCAACACCAACGATTTTGAAGCGTTTTTTGTCCAAGAAAAAGATTGTGTTTCATGTAGTACTAACTCATAACATTCTGGTGCGTCTCCTCCTCCAGTAGGTTCTACATTTTGGACAAAATCACAAATAGCATCAACATTATCAGATAAATCGAACTTTTTAGTTACATAAGTTGACCTTTCATCGCAGTAGTCACCGTGAGCGATAATGCCAATTTTAATTAAGGCTATTTCATTCATCAACCGAGTGACAGTATTTTTGATTTTCCGCCGGACTTGGGTAAGGCAAGGATACATACTACCCGTCGTATCAAAGCTGAAAACAACTTCAATATTATTGCTTGTCATAACTTTAATTTCATAGTTGAATGTGATATTATTTTACTTTTATTATTTGTTGCAGTGTAAGTAACATTAAAATATTTACATTACCTTTAAGTTGTTTGCTTATTATTTAAGCTTGCTTTAAACCTGAAAATTTTTTCCTAACTGCTGGCTGAGTTATTCATAAGTCAATTTGATTTTGTTGAATGAATCAAATATGTTGAACCTGCTTATACAAAGAAGTACCTTTCAATAAGCAAGTTTAATTTTTTATTAACTTCGGCTTAATTTGAAAACCGTATATTCACTGAAGAGGTTGGTTAATTCAGAACACAAGTAGGGGCTGATTTAATTAACAGAACTGTAGAGCAATCAATACTTGAGAAAAAACCGCTTCTACTTTAGGTTTTTAAATTTCTGTTTTGAGGAATCAAATTATGTTGCGTCTTTCCCGGCTAATCTTGGTAGGATCGGCAGTAATGGGACTTTTTAGTGCTGACAAATTACAAGCCCAATCAGTAGCAGATACGTTGACAGGTAAGCCGCAGATCGTAATTGGACACAGGGGGGCTAGTGGCTATCGTCCAGAGCATACACTAGCGTCATATGAGTTAGCGATCGCCTTGGGTGCTGATTATATTGAACCAGATTTAGTTTCTACCAAAGACGGCGTGTTAATTGCTCGGCATGAAAACGAAATTTCTGGTACTACTGATGTAGCAACTCGCCCAGAGTTTGCTAACCGCAAAACCACCAAAGTAATTGATGGAGTAGAAGTTACTGGCTGGTTTACTGAAGACTTTACCTTAGCAGAAATCAAAACTCTACGAGCCAAAGAACGGATTCCGCAAATTCGTCCAGGTTCGGCTGAATTTGATGGACAATTTGAAGTTCCCACTTTCCAAGAAGTCATCGATCTGGCTAAGCGAAAAAGTATTGAAACCAGGCGAACAATTGGTATTTACCCCGAAACCAAGCACCCTACATACTTTGATTCCATTGACTTATCCCTGGAAGAACCTTTAGTTAGAACTCTTCAAGCCAACGGCTTGACAGGCGCTGACGCTCCTGTGTTCGTCCAATCATTTGAAACTGCTAATCTGAAAGAACTCAATGAAGTAATAGATGTGCCTTTGGTACAATTATTCGGAGACAGAAACGATCAACCCTATGATTTTGTGGCTAGTGGCGATACTAGGACTTATGGCGATCTGACATCTCCAGAGGAATTAAGTAACATTGCTGGATATGCTGATGGGATTGGCCCTTCTAAAAGATTGATTGTCCCTGCTGCAACAGTAGACGAAAATGAAGATGGTAGACCTGACGATCTAAATGGAGATGGTCAAATCAGCGATGCAGATAGACGCTTGCAAGCACCTACTTCTTTAGTAGATGATGCTCATGCAGCAGGCTTACTCGTCCATCCCTACACATTCCGCAATGAAGATTACTTCCTCGCTCAAGATTATAACGGCAACCCAGAGCAGGAATACGAACAATTTTTTAAATTGGGTGTGGACGGCTTATTTAGCGACAATCCCGATACAGGGGTTGCAGTGCGCGATCGCATAGCCTGCGGCGAAAGAAGTCCTCGCTACAGTCAAAGAGGTTCCAGCCTGCGTGTCTGGCTTCCAGGTGGTTTTGGGAACGTTAGAAACCAATGTCCTTAAAACTCAATTGGCTTTTTTAACGCAAAAGGTAGCAGAGCGTAAAAGACAACTTTGCGTTACTCTACGATACTACGGGTTTACAAGATATACACCTAATCCAAAATCCAACATCTAAAATCTAAAATCGCAATAGTGCATTCACCTCAAAGATCGATTATCCTCTAGCTATCTATAATCTTGAGGAAGTAGTTTGATTGCTTTGAGGTGAACTATGAGAGTCTGGCTTGCTTGCTTCTTCTTGCTTTTTGCTCTTGCAGAACTGTTTGACTGGCTCAAACACATTTCTCTACCCTTGCCTATTTATATCTTGGGTGGAGCATTTTTAGCGATCGCCTCTAACTTCAACAAGCACTGGGGCGTATTTTTCGATTTTTTGGGTACACCAGCACAACCACCATCCATCGATCCTGGTTATCCTACTGAGTCAATTTCTTCTAGTAGCAAGACAGGGGAAAAACACCGTTTAGAGGTGAGAGAATAGTTTATCACTAGACTACTAGTAAATTTAAGTTTAACCATAGCTACAGGCTATTGGCAAAAAGTTACCTGAGCGAAAATAACCATGAAGCAAGGAAGATAATATTAACCACAGATGTAACTACTGAGCCAATAATCATACCTTTCCTTGCACTTAATTGTTTTTTTTGCTTTAACCAATTAGTAACAGGAATTACATAAATGAATTGCAACAAACCAATATAAAAGAATGCCAAAATGAGTTTAGACGAAATTATAGTATTAATTTGACCAATAATATACGCTAAAATACCTAAAATAACATATGCTAAAATATGCAGGGATAATAACATAACTATTCCGGCAATGGCTTTCTGGAATTCTTTTTGGTCGAAGTCTTTTTTAGCTTTCATAATTTATTAATTCAAACTTAACTAGTTTAACTTTTGCTATTAAGAACGATTTGTAACTAAGCGGTATCTTTGACTATCTTCGCGCTAAAATATATTGAAGGTATCGAACCCAATAACCCTATTATCAAGATCAACGATGTGAATACACATTGCTTAACCGATTTGACATCAAACTTGAACAAATCGAGAAGATGTGACACCCGAAACACATTTTCATAAATAATTGCTGCTGGAATTGACATCATTGGCAAGCAACATAATAACTGCTTCAATGACGTAACCGAGCATATTAGTGAATAGCTTGTTAAAAAAAGTTAAAAAAATTTACTTTTTAGTTCTTCATTTTGCTCGTAAAGTACGCTAATATGCAGAATTTGAACCAAAGCATCTGGGTTAATTAAACCAATTAAAGCTATAACTTTATTGTTGAGCTTCAAGGCATAAGCCATTGCCAAGCAGTGTGGATGACAAGGCACTGGTAGCAGATCCTCTGGTTTAAAATAGCGACTTTGTTGTAATATGGCGCATCTTTAACTCAAGACGAGACTATCTCCCCATATTCCGCTTCATCTGCTCCAACTCATCTTGGGTTTCCCAACGCCGAAATGCAGCGTCTAGATCGTCTGCACCGCCTGAAACGTTGCGAGTTTGATTCCAGCCTGAAGTTTCAAAGCGATCTTGAGTTTGATAGCTAGTACGAGCTGTTTGCGCTTGGGCTGCTTTAGTTTGCACTTCCTGGCGGCGCTGCTGAATCTTTTTTATCAGTTCTTTTGCTTGGTTAATGCGTTCTTTGATTCCTTGCATTTGCCCCCAGCGCTGATTACCTTCACGCAACAGCGCCGCTTCTCGCTCTTGTGCAGCTTGAGCGAGATCTTGTCTATTAGCAACCTTTGCCTTTTCTACCCGGATATGCCACTTTTGGATTTCTTGCGCTGTGGCGAGAATCTCATCCTGTGATCGCTTTTCTTGCAACTGCAGTTGTGAAATCAACTTTAGAGTATCTTCCTCTTGTTCGCGCAACTGCTCTAAGAGTGCTTCTAACTCCAAATGGGGATTATTCCGCAAAAATTCTTCTAAACGGCTTTCCAGAAAGCGGTTGAAATCGTCAAATAATCCCACTGCAAAAACTCCACAGATCAATGTGCTTTCATGGTAACAATTAGTAAGGTGGGCAATCCCCACCCTACGGTCTATGCTAATACTACTGATTCAGTAGTCGTACTACGCGATCGCACTTCCAGATATACCAGCAAAGCGTTGACATCTGCGGGATTAACCCCACCAATTCGCGCCGCTTGCCCCACAGTTAGTGGTTTCACCTTAGCAAGTTTTTCCCTTGCTTCTTTAGAAAGGGTTTCAATCGCAGCATAATTCAAATCGGCTGGTAATTGGCGATGTGCCATCCGGGCAATTTGATCGATCTGATTCTGTTGTCTTTGCAGATAACCAGAATATTTAATATCAATTTCCGCGCCTGCTTTTTCAGCTACGTTGAGATTTTGGTTACTCAGTCCAAAGCGTTCCAAATCGACGTAGTGAAAGCCAGTACGCCGCAACAGTTCGGCTAATGTAACTGAGCCTTTAATTGCTTGCTGGGTATCAGATGCGATCGCAATTCCCACTGCTTCATGTTCTTTCACCCGCGTGGTGTGCAGCCGTTCTTTTTCGGCGGCAATGTTTGCCTGTTTGCGAGTATATAGTTCCCATCTGCGATCATCAATTAGTCCGATTTCGCGTCCCAAGGGTGTCAAGCGTTGATCCGCATTATCCGAGCGCAACAATAACCGATATTCCGACCGACTAGTGAGCATTCGATAAGGCTCTCGCAAGTCTTTCGTACACAAATCGTCAATCAACGTACCGATGTAACTTTGTTCGCGTGGGAATATAATCATTTCTTGATGTCGGGCAAATCGAGCCGCATTAATTCCCGCTACGAAGCCTTGCGCTGCGGCTTCCTCATAACCAGTGGTACCGTTAATTTGTCCAGCACAAAATAAACCCTCCACCTTTTTAGTCATCAAGGTAGGGTAGCACTGAGTTGTTGGGATATAGTCATATTCCACCGCATAGGCGGGACGCAACATCACACATTTTTCTAACCCGGGGAGACTTCGCAGCATAGCAAGCTGAATTGCTTCCGGTAAGCCAGTGGAAAATCCTTGAATATACAGTTCGGGAATATCTCGTCCTTCTGGCTCAATAAATATCTGATGACTTTCCTTGTCGGCAAAGCGGACAATTTTATCTTCAATGCTAGGACAATAACGCGGCCCCTTGGCCTCCACCCAACCGCCATATACTGGCGATAGGTGAAGATTTTCCCGAATAATTCTATGAGTTTCAATTGTTGTCCGAGTGAGATAGCAAGGCATTTGTTCGCGTTCTACCCACACATCAGGATCGAAGCTAAACCAGCGCACCTCTTCATCGCCGGGTTGTGGTTCTAACTTACTATAGTCGAGCGATCGCTTATCCACTCGTGCTGGGGTTCCTGTCTTCAGCCTTCCTGTTTCAAAACCGAGTTGATTGAGAGTTTCCGTCAATCCTTCTGCCGCAAATTCCCCCGCCCTTCCTGCTGGCATTGACTTATTTCCAACCCAGATTTTACCACCTAGGAAAGTCCCAGTAGTCAGTATGACAGCTTTACACCCGAAGGCAACGCCGAAGTAAGTTTCCACCCCCACCACTTCATCGTTCGCACCCAGCACCAAATCTGTCACCATGCTTTCGCGGATTGACAAGTTTTCCTGATTCTCGACAATCCCCTTCATCACCGCCGCATATTCGCGCTTATCTGTCTGCGCCCTTAATGCCCACACTGCAGGCCCTCTGGAGGAGTTCAGCACCCGCTTTTGCAAGTAGGTGCGATCAGCCATTTTGCCAATTTCCCCACCCAAAGCATCAACTTCATGGGTTAGCTGGGATTTAGCAGGCCCTCCCACCGCTGGGTTGCATGGTTGCCAAGCGATTTTATCGAGGTTGAGCGTTAATAGCAGAGTACGACAACCGAGCCGTGCAGATGCCAAAGCAGCTTCACAACCGGAGTGTCCTGCACCTACGACGATGACATCAAAGGTGTCTTGAAATTCGATAGAGGTGTGCGATCGCATGGTCGGGCTAATTTAAAAGCAGCAAGGACTTAGGTTTCTATTTTAGCGTTTTTACTTCACTAAAAATACATTAAATCATTCTGTTCTTAAAGCCAGAATAAATTTTTCCCTTAATACTATACGTTACAGTAACTTTACTGAAGTAATTATAAATATCTATGTCTTATCTTAGTTCTTAAAAAGCTGATTTTAAATAATAAATATAAATAAAAAATGTTAAAATTGTCAAACAATACAAAT
>DATNQH010000120.1:0-34152 GCA_036704105.1 Leptolyngbyaceae cyanobacterium
TTGATAATTATTGTGCTGCCTACCGAGATATATTTCCAGAAGTGCGAAGTTTTGAAGCCTTCAAGTTTTTGCATCTAGGGATGATTTCGGAAATTCCTCGTAAAACTTTGCCGGCAATAGCCAAAACAGTTGGATTGCCAAACGATCAAGTTTTACATCATTTTCTAACTGAATCTCCGAGGATTGTAGAAGCTTTAAAGCAACGAAGATTAGCAATGATTTTGCAATGGTTGCGAGGTAGATCAATCATTTTGGTGATCGACGAAACAGGAGACAAGAAAAAGGGTAAGACAACTGATTACGTGGACAGGCAGTACATAGGGAACTTAGGCAAAGTTGAAAACGGCATTGTTTCAGTAAATGCTTATGGAGTATTAGATGGATTAACATTTCCACTAAGTTTTAAGATTTTCAAGCCTCAAAAGCGACTCAAACAACAGGATACTTACAAAACTAAACCACAACTAGCACAAGAAATTATCGAAGAATTGCAAGCCTTTGGGTTCAAGTTTGATTTGGTATTAGCAGACAGTGTTTACGGGGAGAGTGAGACATTTATTGGAATTTTGAATCGGCTTAGCTTGAAGTATGTGGTGGCGATTCGCTCGAATCACAGCGTGTTGATGGGGCCAGGACAACGGGTGAGTCACACGCGTTGGCAAAAGTTTAATCGCTTGTTCTCCAATGGTCAAAGTGAAGTGCGGTACATCGCCCGAAATTATCTTTGGGAAACGTCGCACCATCCGCTACTGGCAAATCACTACCGATAAAGACAAATTACCAGATAATTCTACGTGGTTTATCATGAGCAGTTTACCTGGTGCAATTAATAAAACTGTGGGTAACGACTACGGATTGAGAACTTGGGTGGAATATGGTTTTAAACACGCTAAGAATCATCTAGGTTGGGCAGATTTTCGCCTAACCCACTATCAGCAGATAGAACGATGGTGGGAAGTTGTCTGTAGTACTTATTTAATGGTGACTTTGCAGTTTAATGAGTCGAATTTTGCAAATCATCAAGGACCATGTCGGCAGCAATTGGAGCTACTTGATAAATTCGCTACTCATCCTTGGTGGAGTGAGGGTAGCGGATGGAAGCACAAGTTGAATAACCTACAGCTAATTACCCAACCCTACGTTTATTACTGCTTGGTTAAGCCTTGGCTAAAACTATTTGAAAACTGGCATTTAAGAGTCGGATTTACCTGGTTAATAGGAATAATGAATGAGTTTATTGGTTATGTGCCTGCTAGTGAAAAACATAATACTGTTTACTTTTCCTCTGCCTAGAGTGATGAAAGAGGGTTAACCATCACCTGCCATGAATTACCCTTCCCACAAAACTTTTCAGTCAGTACTGTGAGATTATCTCCAGACTTAACTACGTATTGAGAGGCTAGGGGCGATACTCTTCTTTCCGCTCCCCCTTCCACTCCCCCTTCCCTGCTAGGGAAGGGGGCTGGGGGGTTAGGTAAGAGGGGTGTTTTGTCTCCCTTAATTGCAACTGAACTTGGAGAATTAACCGTATTTCTGGCTAACTGCAGCTGTAAGAATATAAAACTGCCTAGCGTTCCTAAACCAATACCGAAGATTAAGATGAGTAGCGCAACTCCAACTTGCCATCCAGCAACTTTTGATATGGTTCTTACTCCCTCAGATCCCTCAGCTTTCTCTAAAGGGGGAAGGTCTGTAAGCGATCGAATCAGGGAAAGATCGGCATCGCAATTAGGGCAGGTGTTGCCCTCAATTTCTTTGTATCCACATACCGGACAATTGAGTAAGTGCGTCATCGCGTCAGCCCTGTAACAATACTGCTGCTGGGCAATTTCCGATCTAACCAGTGGCTCACATCTGGCTGGAGTTCCCGCCATAGGCGATCGGCTTCACGTCCATCTCTGCTTTCAAGCTAATCATCCGAGAGAGCTTGTCAGCCATGACATTTGCTTTTGTCGGATCGACTGCATTAGCCCGACTGATCGCAATCCGACACGCGCTTACTAATTGCACTTCATCGGGCAGATTGTCGAGTTCCCGTTGTGCATCTTCTGATAGGGATTGCATGGCTGATTCGTTATTGCTTTGGATGGCATCCTCTAGTTGAATAGTTAGCCGCTGCAATCGCTGTTGCTGTGGATGGGGAATCAGAGAACTGCAAAGCGCCACAACTCGCTGACATTCACGCGCCAGATCCTCAGCTTCTAGGCGCTCTTTTGACATGGAAACCTTGAACTTTTTCAGGTTGTCTTGGGCGCGATCGCGCATATCGATGCGCTCCTCCCCTGTTCTGGTATCGATGATCTGGTTTGTTGCCTTGACAACTGGCTCTGCTAGCTTCAGTGCCTCTTCAACTCCAAAAGCTGTCAAACCTTGGGCATTAAGCTCGTCAATAGCTTGTTCTAAGTCCCGATTGATTTTTTCATCTGACCTACCACGGAGAATGTACAACTGGCATTAACAGAGGGGTCATTTTTCAACGTAGCCCTGATCCGCAGATCGTTGTTCTTTTCATCAAGCTCCAGGTTAACTAGTACTTCGGTACCGCTTGGATAGTATTTGTCTAACCCTAACCACATATCTCCAATACGTTCATCTGAGTTAACCCCATACAATTTTTCCTTTACTTCGTCAGGGCTGAAAAACTCAAAGTGAATCAGGCGTTGCCCATCAGCAACAGTCTTAAATGTGTGAGAGGTCGCTACTGGGAGAATATCACCTCGGCTAATAACTTTGTAGCGGGGTTCGTCAATCAATTTGATAAAATAATCGCGGGACACAGTTCCCACTTTGTCCGTCAGCCCTGCGGCAACAATTGCTGCACCCTCTGCCACAGCATACATAGGGCGGGGATGCACGACTACCTTATCCGCTCCAAACGCTTCTTTGACTCTTCTTTGTACCAAAGGAATCTGGGACGAACCGCCCACCAGCAGTACTACATCCACCATTTCTGGGGGATATTCAGAGTAGTGCAGTGCTTCATGGCAAATCTTGATGGAACGTTCCACCAAAGAATCATTGCTTCAAACTGTTCACGAGTCAGTTCAACTTCAACGGGTATAGCAATGCCCAACTCGTCTAGCAATGGAGTAGCAGGATCGATCCGAGCTACAGTAGCATTGCTCAATTCAACTTTGGCGCGTTCTACGGCTATCTTGAGTTCGGCGTTAAATCTCACTTTTTGATAATGGGGCATTTTGGCAATCAAGCTATCAATATCTGATAACCCTTCTTGCAAAGCGACTTGCTCTTTAACAAACTTGATAATTTGCTCGTCAATATCATCTCCGCCCAGCCATAAGTCTCCGGCTTTTCCATTTTCAATAAAAGAGGTTCCGGCGGCTGTAATTAGCGAAGCATCAAAAGTACCGCCGCCAAAATCATAGACTAAGATTGTCTTTACGTCTTCTGCATCTGGAGAGTAACCGTAGGAGATAGCAGCAGTCGGTTCGGTAGCAATTCCAAGGGAGTTAAGCCAGCTTTTAAAGCAGCAGTCCGGGTGGCTTGACGTTGCTTGTCGTTGAAGTAAGCGGGAATAGTGATTACGGCTTGGTTGATTACTTCAGCAGTTCTACCAGCTCCATGCCTATAAGCTTGAGCATTTTGTACTACTTTTTTAAGAATCTCAGCAGAAATGTCATCTGGTTGGTACTCTTTGCCTCCTAACCAAACCGCGATTCAGTTGTCTGTACCCTGCGTCGGTTTGCTAATCTTGTAACTGATATCAGATTTTTGTTTCTGTACAGATGGATCGCCAAACCCCTGCCGCATCAAACGTTTGATCGAAATAATTACGTTCTCCGGGTCAGAGCGTAACTGGTTATATGCTTTCTCTCCTACTAAAAGCTTGCCTTGCTCATAAGCTACTAGCGATCGCGTCAATTTCCGGTCTGGGGGTGTGTTATCGTCAGCTGTAACAACTTCTGCTGTCTTCTCTAATGGCATAAAAGCTGCAACAGAGTTAGTTGTTCCTAGATCGATTCCAATTGCCTTACCCATTACTTGCCCCTAGATTGATAATTTTATAAATTCCTTATACGAGTACTGGCACACCTACTTGTAGCTAGCAGGAGTACAGCAACTCAGCTAATTGCGCTCGGACTTACGCACCCTTGATAGAAGGGTGAAATTTCATTACTTGTGAAATTTTCTTAACTCCCTAAAAAAGCGAGGCAAAAGCATAAATATATGATTTAATTTATTCGGCTAAATACGATTAATACAGACGAAAAAGGCACTTGCCTACAGCAAATTTACGAATAATAAAGTAAGGTGGAAATAATTGCTTTCTGCAATGCTTACGCGAATTCATTGCCCTCGAAATTGACATTTTTTTCAAATTTTACCCACTTGTAGCGCGATTTAAAAATAGATATTGCCTCTACTAAATCTGTTTGTTAACCCATTTCTACGAAGGAATGGTCGAGCGAGAGGATTTGATCTATGGTGGGCAATGCGCACCCTACACAACAAAAAACGGTAGAGAATTGGCATTCTCTACCGGATTCAATTTTTAGATTAAATCTTCATTCAATCCGTTTATTTACTCAGCTACTTGAGGTAGCAATTCTTTGCGTTCTTCGGACTTAACATTGACATTACCAGTTTCATCCACATCGACAGTGGCGATATCGCCTTCTTTGATGCGACCGGACAGAATCTCTTCTGCTAAGCTATCTTCCAACAAGCGCATGATTGCCCGACGCAGGGGTCTTGCACCATAGCTGGGGTTGTAACCTTCGTCTACCAAGCGGTCTTTGAACCGTTCGGTGACTTCCAGGGTAATACCCTTTTCTGTCAAGCGACCAAACACTTCATTGAGCATGATGTCGGCGATTTCTTTCACCTCGTCCTTGCTCAATTGACGGAAGACGATGATTTCATCCAAGCGGTTGAGGAATTCTGGGCGGAAGTACTGTTTCAGTTCTTCGTTGACCAAAGACTTGATGCGGTTGTATTGTGCTTCGCCTGCATCTTGATCTAACTCGAAACCTAGACCAGCAGCACCTTTTTCAATCACCTTGGAACCGATGTTGGAAGTCAAGATCAGCAACGTATTCTTGAAGTCAACTGTACGACCCTTGGCATCTGTTAACCGACCATCTTCCAAAATTTGCAGCAGCATATTGAAGACATCGGGGTGTGCTTTTTCAATTTCGTCGAATAGCACAACGGTGTAAGGACGACGGCGTACTGCTTCTGTCAACTGACCGCCTTCGTTGTATCCAACGTAGCCAGGAGGCGAACCAATCAGTTTGCTGACGGTGTGACGTTCCATGTATTCCGACATATCCAGGCGGATCATGGCATCTTCTGAACCGAAGAAGTATGCTGCTAGGGACTTCGCTAACTCGGTTTTACCTACGCCAGTTGGGCCTGAGAAGACAAAGCTAGCGATCGGTCGGTTAGGATTCTTCAAGCCCACACGAGCGCGACGAATTGCTCTAGATACTGCCTTGACTGCATCTTCTTGACCGATCAAGCGCTGGTGCAGGGTATCTTCCATGTGCAACAGCTTTTCGGATTCGGATTCGGTCAGCTTGTTGACTGGTACGCCAGTCCAAGAAGCGACGATTTGGGCAATGTCTTCTTCAGTTACTACTGGAGAATCTTCACCGTTCTCACGAGGAGTGCTAGTTTTGGATTGAGCGATCGTCCGGATTTCTGATCGCAATTCCATTTCACGATCGCGCAGTTCTCCTGCACGGTCAAAGTCTTGGGTACGCACTGCGTCGTCTTTTTCTTTCAATACCTGACGCAGTTCCTTATCCAATTCTTTGGCTGCTGGTGGCAGTTGAGAATTCATCAATCTTACGCGCGAACCTGCTTCGTCTACCAAGTCGATCGCCTTGTCTGGCAAGTAGCGATCGCTGATATAACGGTCGGACAGTTTGGCGGCTGCTTCTAAAGCTGCATCGGAGATTTTCAATTTGTGGTGCTGCTCGTAGCGATCGCGCAGACCAAACAAAATCTCGATTGTTTCATCTACAGAAGGTTCGCCCACCATAACTGGCTGGAAACGCCGTTCTAAGGCAGCGTCCCGCTCGATGTGCTTGCGGTATTCATCTAGGGTTGTAGCACCGATACACTGCAATTCACCTCGCGCCAATGCTGGCTTGAGGATGTTTGCGGCATCAATTGCTCCTTCTGCTGCACCTGCACCGATCAGGGTATGCACCTCATCAATTACTAAAATCACGTTACCAGCGGAACGGATTTCATCCATGATTTTCTTCAGGCGCTCTTCAAATTCACCTCGGTATTTAGTGCCTGCTACTAGCAAGCCAATATCGAGCGTGACCACGCGCTTTTCTTCTAGAATGTCTGGGATATCTTTGTTGGCAATCCGAGACGCTAAACCTTCAGCGATCGCTGTTTTACCAACTCCTGGTTCCCCAATCAAAACTGGATTGTTCTTGGTGCGGCGACCGAGAATTTGAATTACACGCTCAATTTCTTTGGCACGACCGACTACAGGATCGAGTTTGCCTTCTGCTGCCATTTGAGTCAGATTAGAACCAAACTCATCCAGAGTAGGTGTCTTGGTGCGTCCTGACTGGGAACCTGCTGATACTTCTGCCGTTTCTCCCAGCATCCGGATTACTTGAGTGCGTACCTTCGATAGGTCAACGCCCAAGTTCTCCAGCACTCTTGCTGCGACACCTTCTCCTTCTCGGATCAGACCCAACAGTAAATGCTCAGTGCCGATGTAGTTATGCCCTAGTTGGCGTGCTTCTTCTAAAGATAGCTCCAGAACTCGCTTTGCCCTGGGTGTAAAGGGAATTTCTACTGCGACAAAGCCAGATCCCCGCCCGATAATTTTTTCTACTTCTATACGGGCATCTTTGAGGTTGACACCCATTGTTTTTAGTACTTTGGCTGCTACGCCTGTACCCTCTCCGATCAGACCCAGGAGGATCTGCTCTGTGCCTACGAAATTATGACCCAGGCGGCGAGCTTCTTCCTGGGCCAGCATGATTACCTTAATTGCTTTTTCTGTGAAGCGTTCAAACATGGCTTTCCATCACCTGAGTCGTGCCGGTACGCTGATTTTAGCATAAGCCAATCAACTGGCTGTTTATTGATAATACAAACAACCAGTCAGGTTTTACCCTACTTCAGGAGGATTTTATGCTCCTAATTAACTTTTTTTATGTTTTGGCTTAGCAGTTTATTTTCATTTGACCGCCGACTTTATGGCTCGTCATTAGCTCAGATTAATGACAAATTCCAATTCACTTGCTGATTATCAGCATTAAAGAACGGACTTTTACCGCTCCTAGTTGTTTTGCGCCACTCATCGGTTGTTATACCGATTTTTTACTTCCAAACAAAAATTATTAGCAAAAATTGTATCTCTTGTCAAGTCTGTCCCCACAGAAATGCGACATATATTTCGTAAAAATTAACAAATAAACCTTCGATTGGGAATTATTTTTAAGTCCCAATTAAATGCGGCGAGGCGATCCCTCACAGACTGATACCAGGAAGCTAAAGTAGTGTGAAAATCAGGGTGTTGGAGAAGCGAGATCCAAAGAATCAGGGCATCTTCATTCGTATCTTTGTAGTAGCGCCGCCGTCGCCCAGCGATTTTGAAGCCAAATTTTTGGTAAAGAGATAAAGCTGATTGATTAGAGTCTCGGACTTCCAGAGTGGCTCGTTCTAGGCCGCGATCAACAGCTTCTGCGATTAAAGCAAATAACATCGCCTGTCCTAAACCTTGACGCTGATAGCGGGGATCAACTGCCAATAGAGTAATGTGGGCTTCATCCACAATTTCCCAAAAGCAGCCGATGCTAAGTAATTCGTAATTCTCTTTCTCCCCCTGCTCCCCCTGCTCCCCCTGCTCTCTCCTGTCTCCTACAAACAACCCAAGTAACACACTATTAGGGCTGTCTAACTCTCTCTGGTATCCTTCTTGTGTCCACAAACCGCCAAAGCATAGATTGTCAAGCTCTAGCACTGCGCTCAGCATCTTTGGTGCGATCGGTTTTAGTTCTAAGAAACTCACAGTTGACAATTGTAAACTTGTAAACTTATTAACGAGACCTACTCACGCCCTGCATTCATGACAATTGCCACAAATATGTTATCGATTCATCCCGCTGGAGTTCAAAATTCTGGTCGTCAGTACATTTCGTCTTCAAATCTTGCCGCTACGAATTCTCCCAACCAGGAACTTTTACCACGTGGGGCGCAAATTAATGAGCAAGACTGCTTAGAAATTGGTGGATGTGATGTCACAAGACTGGTGCAGCAGTTTGGATCGCCCCTGTATATTCTAGATGAAGAAACATTGCGTACAGCTTGCCGCCAGTATCGAGATGGGTTTAAGCGCTACTATCCTGGGGAATCTCAGGTACTTTACGCCTCGAAAGCATGGAGTTGTTTAGCTGTTTGCGCAATTGTCAATTCCGAAGGTTTAGGAGTTGATGTAGTGTCTGGAGGAGAACTTTACACCGCCCTCTCTGCTGGTGTGAGTCCTGAATTAATTTACCTGCACGGTAATAACAAATCAATTGAAGAACTAACGAGGGCGATCGAGTCCGGATGCACTATTGTGGTGGATAACTGGCACGAGCTGCGAACCTTAGCTGATTTTAGATTGGGGATAGGTGGTGAGGAATCACAGAGAGTTGATTCTCAAGAGCAATTGAATAATCCAAAATCTAAAATCAGGATTATGCTGAGGTTGACTCCGGGGATTGAGTGTCACACCCACGAGTATATCCGCACAGGGCATTTAGATAGCAAATTTGGCTTCGATCCCAATCAAATAGAAGAAGTTTTTGCCTTCGTCAGCCAGCAAGCTAACTTGAATTGTGTCGGTTTACACGCTCATATTGGTTCGCAAATTTTTGAACGTCAACCGCATCAAGATCTAGCTGGAGTGATGGTGCAGTGGTTGAATAAAGCTAAAAGTTATGGTTTAGCAATAACAGAATTAAATGTGGGTGGTGGTTTAGGAATTCGGTATACAGAATCCGACGATCCCCCTAGTATTGATGAGTGGGTCAAGGCTATTTGTGAAGCGGTTAAAAATGCTTGTGAAGCACAACAACTGCCTTTACCTAAGTTACTATGCGAACCAGGGCGATCGCTAATTGGTTCGGCTTGTGTTACTGCCTACACGATTGGCTCATCTAAGAAAATACCAGATCGCACTTATGTGGCGATCGACGGCGGGATGTCTGATAATCCCCGCCCAATTACCTACCAGTCAGTTTATCGCGTAGTAGTAGCTAATCGAATGTCAGCACCACTTTCAGAAACCGTTACAATTGCTGGAAAACACTGTGAATCGGGAGATATTTTAATTAAAGAAGCGGCTTTGCCTCAAACACAGTCAGGGGATATCCTAGTAGTGATGGGAACTGGTGCTTACAATTACAGCATGGCTTCCAACTACAACCGCTTGCCTCGTCCGGCAGCAGTGGTAGTTAGAAACTCTGAAGCTAATCTAATTTTGCAGCGCGAAACCTATCAAGACTTGATTCGTCAAGATTGCCTACCAGAAAGATTACAAGGCTGAAGCATAAAGGATAAAGGGTAAAGGGTAAAGGGTAAAAGGTAAAAGCTGAATGATGAATGATGAATGATGAATGTTCTAGCATTTAGCATTTAACTTGATCGCATTCATCCTTCAGTCATCACTCGCCACTGCTTCGTCACCGCTCGATCCTTGAGACTTCACGCGCGCGATACCAACGGTCAGGCAACGCTTACGGAAAGACGCGATATATCGCGTCTCTACATACTTCATAGTACCTAGACAAAAGGGCTGCGCCCTAAACACTTCATCATTCACACTTCATATCTTTGCTCATGGATTGGTGGAAGCAATGGCTGATAAACCTTGGCTGGACCCAGTCTTTGTTGTTTTACAGTTTCGATTTGGGCTTGGTTCTGGCGCTTACATATATGGTGCTTGTCATCGTTGGCGAGCGTCGAACCTTATGGGTGGTAAGGGGTTTTATTGTCTTGATGCTGGCATCAGTAGTGAGTGCCAAATTAGGTTTGCCCCTGTTGAATTTTGTACTTGACAAGTTAGTCGTGGGTTCTGCCGTAGCAATGGCAGTTGTCTACCATTCAGAGTTTCGCCGTTTTTTGGAGCAATTGGGCAGGGGTGAACTACGCCAGCTACTGCAACCATCTCGTCGCGCCCAAGCTCAACCTGATAGTGTGATTGATGAGATAGTCGATGCGGTTAAAGAACTGTCGCAAAACCGCATCGGCGCTTTGTTAATTTTGGAGACAGCTAGCCCGATTGACGAACGAGATTTTTTGGTGCCAGGAGTCGAGCTGAATGCTGAGATTTCTAAGGAACTCTTGCAGACTATTTTTCAGCCGAAAACGCTTTTACATGACGGCGCTACATTGATTCGCGGCTCTCGAATTATTGCCTCTGGCATAATTTTACCCTTGGCTGAACGCACGGCATCACGTCAGCTAGGTACGCGCCACCGTGCGGCAATGGGAATTACAGAGCGCATCCCAGATAATTGTGTTTGCGTGATTGTATCAGAAGAAACAGGGTCTATTTCTTTAGCAGAAAGAGGAGTATTAAATAGACCCCTGACCAGCAGTAAACTGAAAGAGTTGTTGGAGGCTCGGTTCTCTCCAGCAGTAGAACGGGAAGCTGTTGCCCCAAATCTACGCGGCTTGATTCGCCAGATTAGTACTAGAAGTAGGGCTGTGGTTTCGCGTTTATTTAGTTCACTTGGTCTAAAGTTACCGCCGTCTCCGCGAAATAAAAAATGACTGCAAAGCGAATTGTGTTTCAAGATTTGCCAGCCGATCTAGAACGAGAAAAACTGCCCAAGCACGTAGCAGTGATTATGGACGGCAACGGTAGGTGGGCAAAAAGGCAAGGACTACCCCGGATTATGGGCCATAAAGCTGGTGTTGATACACTTAAAGATTTACTCCGTTGTTGTAAGGATTGGGGTATCCAAGCACTAACGGCTTATGCTTTCTCTACGGAAAACTGGGGTAGACCGCTAGAAGAAGTAGAGTTTTTGATGACTTTGTTCGAGCGGGTTTTGCGCAAAGAATTACGGGAGATGATCGAGGAAAATGTGCAAATTCGGTTTGTGGGTAATTTGCCAGCTTTGCCCCGAAGTCTCCAAGCTGAGATCGATCGCTCAATGGCAGATACGCAGCAAAATCGCGGTATTCTGTTTACTGTAGCAACTAATTATGGCGGCCGGCAGGAGATTTTACACGCAACTGCGGCGATCGCAAATCAAGTGCAACAAGGCTTAATCAAGCCAGAACAAATTGATGCGGCATTATTTGAAAGCCACCTCTACACTGCCGGAATTACCGATCCCGATTTGTTAATCCGTACTAGCGGGGAAATGCGAATTAGTAATTTTCTCCTCTGGCAAATGGCTTACGCGGAAATTTATATTACTGAGTCTCTCTGGCCTGATTTTGACAGGGCTGAATTTCATCGGGCTTTACTTGACTATCAAAAACGCGATCGGCGGTTTGGCAAAGTGTAACTAAATTATGAATTATGAATGATGAATTATGAATAAAGATTTCAGCATTGAGCATTCATAATTCATCCTTTTTTTAGGGGCCTGAAAATACAGCTTGTTCTATATCTTTGCGACTGAGAGAATACTTAAAAGAACGTTGGATGTCTTGTCCTTCTTCTCCTACTTTGAGGTATCGTACTGTGAGTTGATCGATATCCAGCCAAAGTTCTGCTTTCCACAAGGGTTGCTGAAGATGCCAGCAATGCAGTTGTTCTGAATCTTGTTGACAACCGTGATTTCTTAACCACTGCTCAATTTGGGGCAGGGGATGATTGTATAGGGGTGTATCAGCAGTAGGAAGAGGCATAGAGATTTTAGATGAGCGGATTTTAGATTTTTTCTAGGTAAATTTTGGATTTAAATACTTCTGGAGAATTTGGTTGAGGTGCTGGTGTAGGCGAAGAAACGCTGGTAATCTGCTGTTGTAAGCCTAATGGTGGTTGTAGTGCTGTGGATGGGAAAGCTTCACCCCGTGTTAAGCCAACGGCGATCGCTAATAATATACAGCCGATAAAGGTCAAAACCAGAATGAACAAGACAAAGATTTCTCCTGAAGAGAGAGGCCGATCAGTAGGATCTAGATAGGCGGATGAAGATTTGCGTACTTGATTTCTTGCAATTGGACGATTAAATTCCGCTGGTGCTTGCACTACATAAAGACGGGAATAGCCGATTTGGTTGTCATATCGCATTCGCCGTTCCGGGTTAGTGAGTGTGGCGTAAGCTTCATTCAGTTGCTGGAACTTTGCTGTTGCGATCGCTTGTGGTAAGTCTGTTGTATCTGGATGATAGCACTTACTCAGTTGTCGATAAGCACGGCGGATTTCTATGGCTGATGCAGAGGGATGTAGTCCTAGCAGGGCATAATGAGTAGTTGGGCTTGGCATCCCGCGTTCGCTGCTGTTTGGCATTGCCTGGTTTTGAGTCACGGCAGTTCGACCCCTCCCAATGAGGAAGCTTTTCTGACTATTTTAAATCTATCTACTGATTTAACAAAGGCGATCGCGCTCATCCTAAATCATTTCAACACGCGATCGCGTCATTTAGGCTTCGCCAATACTAGTATCTTCGCCGATCACTTGTCTAAAACTAAAATATTTGGATAAAAACATAAATCAACAATTTAATCGGATAATTGGTAGGACGGCAGGAGAGCCAATTTATGTTATGCACAATGATAGTACTTCAGCCGTTTTTAATCCTGCTACAGCTGAAGTAGTAAATACCGATTTATATAGTTCTACATTTGATACTTATGGTACTAACTTGGATTGGTTAATTACACGCCACTGCGGAATCTTTGACTGTTATATCTATGGTAGTACTCACCTCATACTAAACGATGAAAATATCAACGCCTAAGCTGTTCAGTCTGAAATTGCCCTTTCTGACTTGAGCAAAAAAAAGGCATTATTAACATTTTTATATGTGATTTGTTTATGTAGGCAATTTACGGGCGCAGTTGAGCTTCTAAAGGATAAGGGGTGAAGGGTGAAGGATGAAAATTACGAATTACCCGTTACCTATTTTCAACTTTCATTGATGACGCTTTTGAATGCAAATTGGTATGAGCAAATATTGCCATGCTCAGCTTCGACTACTTGATAGGAACGGTGAAGTGAAACTGGCTGAGGCGATCGCACTTCACCGTTCAAACTATTCGCTTTTCAAGCGCGATCTCGTTCTACATCTGACGCAAGTTTAATAGTTCTTCAGGAGATGCTAGCATATCAATCGCCACGAAGAAAATCTTGCCTTCGGGATTGATTAAGAACCGCCATGCAATGTTCATACCAACGTTAACACCGAACCAAGGAGTTTGGACAACGCCTGTGACTTTCAGTTGTTTAGATCCATCTGCTTGAACTTCACTGATGCCCTGCTGGGGCATCATATTCAGTCCCTGTGCTTCTTCACGCATATATCTAGCGATCGCCTCATGACCAACAATTGGTTTCTGGAAAGGCGGTTGCAAAGCACCATCGGGAGTAAACAAAGCAACAGCAGCATCAAAGTTGTCTGCGTTCATGGCTTCGACATATCTCAGCACCGCAGGCTCATCGATCCCTTCAATCTTGACCTTAGTAGAAACTGGCTCAGTGCGCTCGAACTTCGGTTCTGCGGTTGGATAACTGCTAGGTGCAAGATCGGAAGTATCAAATCCCATATTTACTACAGTATTACGCAATACTGTAATTTGCTGACCCGGATCGAGTTTCTGGGTTGCTTCTAGCACTACTTTGACACCAGGACTCATTTGATATCCAGTTGGTATCGGAGCGACGACACCCTGTTTCATCAACTCTCCTAACTCGTTCCAAAAAGCCAGCTTGGTGTTGACACTGAAAAACCCGTAGGAGCGACTGATGGGGGTGTCAGCACGACTAGCAAGATCTCGCATGACTTTTGTTTGGTCTTCAGGAGACATTTGCTTAATTTGGGTTAGCAAACTTTCGGCTAGTTGCAGGCGCGCTGCTCCTGGGGCTGCGGGAGTAATCGTTTTACCCATTTCGGTATAGGCATACCAGAGGTAGGCTAGTTGATCGTCAACGCCGAGTTGGTCAAATAGCGCTATGGTGGCTGGAATCGGGCTAGGAACTTGAGTTGCAGAGAAAATGTTTTGAGCCGACTCGATAGTATAAGTCATGGTTGCAATCTCCAGATTAGTTGAATAGTTGATTTCACGATTTAAGCAAGGAAATTAAAGCTGGGACAGGCTAGCAATAAACCCAGTCAAGCCATGTCCGCTCAGGATTTCCAAAACTATGAGAGAGGCAAAACCAATCATGGCTAAGCGACCATTGAGCTTTTCAGCATCAGAAGTGAAGCCAGTCCGAGGGCTTTCTTGCAAGTACATTTTCGGTTCAATAGCAAAGTTGTTAGCTAGACCTCGTTCATCAACAACGTAGGTGCGTGCGCTCATGGCAATTTCCTCAAATGTACTTCGGCTGCTATGTAAATGAATGTAACAGACTAGCTTAAGTTTTGTAAAGTTTTTTGATAATTTTGTTTACGCTTCTGGTTTATAGGGTAAATAGGGAATTCTTATATTTGGTTGAAAAGAGCGTAATCTTTTATGAGTTTGTAGTTATTACTCTTCGCTCACAGATGTAAAACGGATAGGAGAAAACTTGCGAATAATTTCATCCTCTTTACCAGAGGCACAATTAGCAAAGCGTTGAGCCAAGGGAGGGACAATAACTAGTGGGTTGCTTAAACCAGAAAAAATGTGAATACCTTCAATACTTGGGATGGAACCAATTAAGGGGAGGCGATCGCTACTAAAACTCACTAAACAATGATGCCAAGTTCCAGGCAAGGAACCCAAAGCTGGCAAAACTTGTGCTACACTTGCCCGAATTGCTGCTTCGCTTGCTTCTGGGTTGAGTGTAGCGTTGGTGTCAGTCAAAACGCGGCTTAACTGACCTATGCGCAGGCTACGATTAAGAAACTGAATTGCGCCAGGATCGATAATTGCAGGAACTGGTTCATTACCGGGTTCATCCCATAGACTATCATTTGTCGTAGCTGCGGCTTCGATTTGAAACCTGGTAAGATTTGCTGGCATCACCAGTGTACGCAACTGTAGATCGACAGGTGGAGTTTCAATCATTTCGGCATGAGTGAAATATAGCCTGACGCTAATCCCCCCTGCTTTAAGTAAGGTACGGCTGAAACCACCAGCACATATAACTGTATTGGCACTGTGGTAAGTGTCGCTAGTTGCTTTCACGCCCTTAACAGCATTTCCTTGTTGCAGAAGTCCCTCTACGTGGGCAATCTGCATTTCACCCCCAGCACGAAGAAAAGCTCGAATATAGGCTTGAGCGGTCATTTCTGGGTGGATATGACCATGTTTTACAGTTAGTGCGCCTGCGATCGCCTCTCGATTTAGCAAAGGTTCCAATTCACAAGCTTCGGCAACATCAAGTAGACGTGGTGGAATGGCAAAATGAGCAAAGGCGGAGGCTGCTGCTTGTGGATCGCGATTGGGTGCAATTGTTAGTAACAAGTCCAATTTGCGGAACTGGGTATCAGCATCCAATTCCTCAGATAGGGTACGATGGCGGGCGATACCTTCAGCACATAGTTGGCGTGTTAAGTCGGTAGTACCTGACCAAAAAGCAAGGCCACCATAACTGTAACGGGTAGCATTTTCTGGTGTAGAGTGTCGATCAAGTAGGAGGACAGAAAAGCCTTTGTTTACCAATTCATAACTTAATGCTGCACCTGTAATGCCACCGCCAACCACAATCCAGTCGTAGGTTTTCATCTTTCTAGTAACTACTTATATAAAACTATATCTACCAAGTGCAACTGATTCAATATTGACAGGATAGGCGAAAAGTAACGATAGCGATCGCTTCTGTTAAATAACTCTATTGGGTAATTGTAGTTCTTAATCATTTTTCATTGGTTTTAGACAAATGAAAAATGGCAGGATATAGTAATTACTTTGACAATTACAATTTTTCATTATCATCAAACTGAAATATTTAGTCCATGAAAAGTCTGTTTATAGAAATTAAATCGAGCTTGTTGCGTGTAATTGGTTATAGTATTGAATCTCTGCCAGGAATTATTTTTGCTATTGTCATTCTGTTAATCACCCGTTATATAGCCAATGTCAGCCGCAGGATGTCTAGGGTAGCGGGAAAACGGATACTTAAAAGTCAATCTTTGCGATCGCTTTTGATCCAAACCACTTATGTGGCTACTTGGGTAGCGGGAACTTTATTTGCAGCTACGTTTGCTTTTCCCGATCTGCGATTAGGAGACATTATTGGTTTATTAGGCTTGAGTTCAGTTGCTGTTGGTTTTGCTTTCCAAGATATTTTTAAGAACTTTTTAGCTGGGGTATTGCTACTATTAAACGAACCATTTCGTTTAGGCGATCAAATAATTGTTGATAAATTTGAAGGCACAATTGAAGATATTACTATTCGCTCTACTCAAATCAAAACTTATCAGGGAGAGCGAATAATCATACCGAATTCTATTGTTTTTACTAGTCCCGTGCAAGTGTTGACAGCGATGCCACACCGTCGAACTGATTTAGCAATAGGTGTAGACTACGATACCGATCTACCCAAAGCAATACAAGTTTTGCGTGAAACTCTCAGTGATGTATCTGGAGTTTTAACTACTCCAGCACCAGAAGTTGATGCAGTGGGTTTTGGCGATAGCTCAATAGACTTAATGGTAAGGTTTTGGACGTTACCGCAAATCGCACAGGTGCGCCAAACCAGAAGCCGCGTCATTCTCGCACTCAAACAAGCTTGCGATCGCAGTAGAATTTCTATACCCTACCCAATTCGCACGATATACCACTACAACAACCACCAGGAAGGCGAAGAAATTTAGTACCTTCTTTACCATTTAGGAGTGCGATCGCGCTTGACAATCATTCGTCGCACTGAGAAGCTAGTTCTCGATATCGTACCTAAAGAGTCACCGCGAGAGTCAGAAAAAATTATGAATGATAAAGGCTAAATTCAGCATTGATCATTCATAATTCATCATTCAGAAGTTAAAGGAAATTCGCAATGGCATCATTAATTGGAAAGGTTGCGATCGTCACTGGCGGAAGTTCTGGTATTGGTAAAGCTACAGCAATTGCATTCGCCCGTGAGGGCGCAAAGGTTGTTGTTGCTAGCCGTCGGGAGAAGGAAGGACAAGAAACCGTAAAGCAGGTGCAGTCAGCAGGAAGCGAAGGTTTCTTTATCAAAACTGATGTATCTAAAGAAACAGACGTAAGCGCAATGGTTGAGAAAACTATTGCAACTTACGGTCATCTCGATTATGCCTTTAACAATGCAGGGATTGAACAAATACCAACTCCTCTTGTAGAGCAGACTGAGGAAACCTTTGACCAAGTTATGGATATCAATGTCAAAGGTGTGTGGTTGTGCATGAAGCACCAAATTCCGCAGATGCTGGTTAGCGGTGGGGGTGCGATCGTCAATATGTCTTCAATTGCTGGTATAATTGGCGCTCCTGGCTTGCCTATCTATGTTGCTAGCAAACACGCTGTATTGGGATTGACCAAATCTGTAGCGCTGGAGTATGCCAAAGAAGGCATTCGCATCAATGCCGTTTGCCCTGGTATGATTGAAACTGATTTGTTAGATCGTGCTTTTGCCAACCAAGAAGTGAAAGAACGGTTAATAGCAATGCATCCTATTGGTCGTGTTGGTACGCCAGAAGAAATTGCCGAAGCTGTAGTTTGGCTGTGTTCCGATAAAGCTTCGTTTGTGACGGGTCAGTCGCTGCCGTTAGATGGCGGATACGTCACGCAGTAATGGGAGTAAGCGCGCTCGCTCTTTACAGTGTTGCCTGAACGCGATCGCTCCACAAGCTGAATATTGAATAATATTTTATTTTTGTGGTTACTCCACTATCCCAGAGAAGTTCAACATGAGGAAATTTAGCACTGCGATCGCAGTATGCAGTCTATTATTCACAGCATTAATTGCGCTACCTAGTAACGGCAACGAGCAAAATCCCCAAACTAAAGTGATAGAAAAGGGGGCTAAATCCAAGTTTATGGCTCAATCACCTAATCGTAGAGAAAATGAAGACATCAGAGCCATCCAGGGTGAAAATGCTAAAGTAGAAAGGCTGGCTACGGGCTTACAGTTTACTGAAGGGCCTCTGTGGGAACCGCGCGGTTTTTTACTCTTCAGCGATACACCAGCAGACACTCTATATAAATTAACTGCAAAAGGCAACTTGGAAGTGTTCCGCCGCCCAGCCGGAAATCCTAATGGTAACACTCTAGATCGAGAGGGACGACTAGTTACAGCGCAGCACGATCGCCGCGTTACTCGGACTGAAAGAAACGGCAAAGTCGTCACCTTAGCCAGTCAATACGAAGGCAAGAAGCTGAACAGCCCGAATGATATTGTAGTCAAATCAGACGGTAGCATTTATTTCACCGATCCGCCCTACGGTGTTAGTAAAGAAGCAGAGGAACTAGGCTTCTATGGAGTTTATCGCATAAATCGGGATGGAAAGTTAATTTTGTTGGTAAGAGACATGATACGCCCGAATGGACTTGCCTTTTCACCAGATGAGAAAAAGCTGTACATAAATGATTCCCAAGAAGGTAACATCCGTGTCTTCGATGTCAAGGCAGATGGAACTCTGGAAAACAAACGGGTGTTTGCAGATATGAAAGTCCCAGGTAAAGATCCTTTAGCAGACGGAATGAAAGTAGACTCGCAAGGCAACGTCTACTCTACAGGCCCAGAGGGTATTTGGATCTTCTCACCGCAGGGTAAATTGCTAGGCAAGATTTTCTTACCGGAAAATCCAACTAACATAGCTTGGGGTGACAGGGACTACAAAACGCTTTATATCACAACTTATAACAGTATCTACCGTATCCGGCTCAAAATTGCAGGTATTAGGCCTGGTTTGGGGATTTTGGGTTTTCGGTAAATTAGGAGTGCGATCGCGCTTGTGTCAAAAAAGGCAACTTCAATCGCAGGTGCAATCCGAATCGGTACTAATAGTTACCTGTGCTAGCATTCTTTGCCAGTGAAGAAGTAATCACCCTTCTGGAGGAGTGACGAAAAGTTAGTGGCAATCAGGATCGAAATAGGAATACAATTCTTCACACACACTAGCTTTTGATGCATACAATCAGCCAACCGTCAACCCCAGCATGGGGAAAAGCGATCGCCTCGCCCGCAGCAGAATTTCCTCTCACTCCCCTACCAATACTTTCAGGTAAAATTCCTGAAAATTTGCGTGGCACTCTCTACCGCAACGGCCCTGCCCGCTTAGAACGTGGAGGTATGCGGATGGGACACTGGTTTGATGGTGATGGTGCAATTCTTGCCATCCATTTTACTGATGCTGAAGCCACTGCACTTTATCGCTACGTGCAAACATCTGGATACAAAGAAGAAGCAGCGAGCGATCGGCTTTTATACGGCAACTACGGCATGACTGCGCCAGGACTTATCTGGAATCAGTGGCTTAAACCAATTAAGAATGTCGCTAATACCTCAGTGTTAGCATTACCAGATAAACTATTGGCACTGTGGGAAGGTGGTAAACCTCATGCCTTGGATCTACAAACCTTGGAAACCAGAGGCGAAGATCGTTTATCTGGGCTAAATAACGTCTTACCTTATTCTGCACATTATAAGCGCGATCCTTATACCAAAGAAATATTTAACTTTGGCATCAGCCCTGGAATTAATGCCAAACTGAATTTGTATAAGAGCGACGACACGGGCAAGATCTTAAAAAAAGCCTCATTCCCCTTAGAAGGTATTCCCATAGTGCATGATTTTGTCCTCGCTGGGCAATATCTGATATTTTTTATTCCCCCAGTCAGGGTGAATGCATTGCCAGTCCTCGTCGGCTTGAGTAGCTTTGGTGATGCACTGGAATGGCAACCTAAGTTAGGGACTCAGTTCTTAGTTTTTGATCGCGAAACTTTATCTTTAGTCAGTCGGGGCGAAACTGAACCTTGGTATCAGTGGCATTTTGCCAACGGTTATGTAGATACTAGTGGTTCAGTAATTGTAGATTTGGTGCGGTATGAAGATTTTCAGACTAATCAATATCTCAAGGAAGTGGCAACTTGTCAAACTCACACTCCTGCTAAAAGTGCTTTGTGGCGGATAAAACTCGATCCTGAATCTGGCAAAGTCAGGCAAATCGAACCACTTGTAGATAGAGATTGTGAATTTCCAACTATACCACAACATTTGACAGGGCAAGCGTCACGTTATACGTTTCTCTCAGTACATCAGCAAGGCGTGGATGTTAGTCAGGAAATGTTTGGGGCGATCGCGCGCTTCGATAGTCAAACTCAAAGCCTGACAATAGCCGATATGGGAGAAAATCGCTACCCAATGGAACCAATTTATGCGCCACATCCCCAGAATCCTGATAGTGGTTGGATTGTAACTGTTGTTTATGACGGCAATATTGATAAAAGTGAGGTGTGGGTGTTTGATAGCGATCGCCTCGATGAATCACCTGTTTGTAGACTAGGATTACCTAGTGTCGTACCGATGGGTTTTCATGGCACTTGGCGACAAGCGTAAATTTTGTTGGATTTAATGTCACGCAAAGCGACAAAGGCGCAAAGATCTTGTTAGGGTTTTTGCGTCAGATATTATTTCCAATAAAGGAAGTATAAGATTCATGGCTTATTATTGGTTCAAAGCTTTTCACTTAGTCGGAATTGTGGTTTGGTTTGCTGGGTTGTTTTACCTAGTGCGTCTGTTTATCTATCACGTTGAGGCGAATGAACAGCCAGAACCAGCGCGATCAATTTTGAAAAATCAGTATCAGTTGATGGAACAACGGCTGTATAGCATCATTACCACACCGGGAATGTTAGTTACAGTAGCGATGGCGATCGGTTTAGTATCTACTGAACCTGATGTGATGAAGCAGGGGTGGTTGCATATTAAGCTGGCGTTTGTGCTGGCTTTGATTGGCTATCATCATTACTGCAAACGTCTGATGAAAAAGCTAGCACTAGATGAATGTGGCTGGAGTAGTCAGCAATTACGGGCTTTGAATGAAGCGCCTACCGTCATGCTAGTGGTAATTGTTCTGCTAGCTGTGTTTAAGAATAATTTACCAACAGACATCACTGCATGGGTAATTGTCGGTATGGTTGTTGCAATGGCTGCTACGATTCAGTTATACGCCAGAAAACGCAGGCTGGATCAAGAAAAGCTGACGCAAGAAATGCCGCAGCTACAGGAGTAAGTAGGGGCGCACAGATGTGCGCCCTTTCTAGGGTGGGTTTTTGTCCACCTTTAACTCGGAAGAAACACACGCTCGCTCATGTTGCTGGTGCTATCTTCTATAAATATCAAAATCTCGATCCAAAGTGGCGATCGCTGGAATATCCAATCTTTCAGAAATTGCAACCAATACCTCTCGGTTAAGAATTTTGGAGCGATTGCCAGTCACGAATTTTCAGTAAATTTAGCCCTACTCTTAAAAGCCGACGATGCTTAACCGAAAAGTATTGATTCAGGGCTACAAAAAACCTAACAACGGTTAAACTTAATTTGGTAGTTCATGTTTTCAACCCTAACTTGGCTTGCTCCGCCCGCACGCACATTTTTAGCTCGTGAGGTCAAACTCGTGTTAATACCGAAAACTGACTGTACTGGTTGAGTACAGGCGTTTGTTGTGCCTAGTGTGACAGGTACGTTTTTTTCCCAAGTGTTTGAAAACCCAGGCGAGAAGTTTAAGTTATCCTTTGCAATGACTCTGCCTTGAAAGAGTAGTTTAACGTTCAAATTGCTGCTGCCTCCTGGAGGTACATCAGCAAAGCCAGTATACTTTCCGTTTATCCGAACGGTATACCCAGAAAAAATGTCAAGGCTAACTCGCAGATTACAACTTTTCGATACAACCTTAGAAGGAGAAGCTTTAGCCTTAAATTGAGAAAATATCCCAGAGAGGGTATCTCCGTTCAAAGTTCCCTGGGCTGTTCCCTGCGGACAACCATTTCCTGAAACAGTAACTAGAGATGGTGTGAGTTTAAACCCCACACTACTGAAATGCACGCTCATTCGGGAAGTTGCTACTACCTTACCCGATGCCCCGCAGGTGGAGGATATCCCTGAGATTACAGAGTTAGATGAATTACAAATTTTTGTTGGTACGCTAATCGTCATGAAAGCGTGCATATCTGTAATGAGAGGGAAACAGGAGACAGTTTGACATCTGTGACTTCTTGCTCCTGACAACTGACTCCTTTAACGACTATCTTTTATGCAAAGGGAGTGAACATTAGCTTAGTAGACAGAATAAGTACAGACTAGGGAGGCAAGGCTTGAAAAATTAGATGTACCTTTTTTGAGTGGTTAGTTGTGCATAACAGATAGTTTGTGTGGTATTAAGGTACATCTAATTTTTTGTCGCCAGATTCCAATGGAGCGCGGTTAATCATTGGCATCCAGGTATTTTAGCCCCAGTAATAGGACGCAGTGCTGAGACATTTGAGATTTTATGGCAGCAGGTGCAGAAGTGGAAGAGTTTCTGGTATGTTACCGATGGCTATAAAGTTTACCCGCGTTTGATTGAGTCAACCGACCATCTGGTAAGTTTTACTTACATGACGAGAGTTGAAAATGATTTCAGTTGGCTACGTCATCACAAGCCACGGAAACACATCGCAAAACATTCTGTTATTCCAAATCTGTTGAAATGTTGAAACTCTCAGTTCGTCTGCTACTGCACTACTTAAAATTCAAAACCATTCCTCTTCCCGCTTAAATCATTAAGCTTTCAGCAATGCCTCAAGTCCAATAACTTTGTTCCCGTTGTGAATGACACCGCTCTGGTATTTCCTGACTATGTGGGAAACAATATCTTCAGTACAGGAGGTAACATTCTTGCCAATCTCCAAGATGCGATCGCGTCTTGGAGCTGACAAATGCTAGTTGGCTGCTAGTTGGCTAAGCTGGCTAACTTGCGAATATTTCGCCATAGAAAAGCTGATTATATTTACTAGTTCTTGAAAAAATTTCAGCTAATTTTATTTAGTTTGCTGTATAAAAGTCAACCCAAACTGGATTCTGTATCTCTACTATCAGAAAGAGGAAACATAATTTCCTTCTTTTTAAGATTGAGTCAGCAATCCAGCCCAGGATAATTTTATGCCTTACAGTAAACTTGAAGAATTACCAACAGAAATAAAAGGACAACTACCAGAACACGCTCAGCAAATATTTATGGCTGCATTTAATAGCGCACAATCGGATGGTATGAGTGAAGAAGGTGCTTTAAGTGTGGGATGGAACAGTGTCAAGGCAAAGTACGAGCAAGGCGAAGATGGCAAATGGCAGCGCCAACCCGAAGAAACCAAAGATAATAAAGCTATTACGTCTAGCGGAGATCGATAGAGTTTGGGTTTCAGCTTGAAATTGTTTCAGATTTAACTTGGAAAGGGCGTTGCTGTTCTATCATGAAATCTGATATTTGTTGAGCCAAAAACTATCATAATTCGCTTTTGGTTTGTCTAAAAATCATTTTGTTTTCAGCAACGTCAGATTTACAGCTAGCTATTTAAACAGGCTGATTAGACTTATTGCTGTTAAATTGATTGAATTTAGCTCTGATAGTTTCTATTCTTGTGCGATTCACACCCAAATCTGACTCTCCCAAGCGCGAGGCAGAGCGAACGTGAATCACGTTACCATTCTTGTCTAACAAAAATTCCACGTCATCCACAAACCCAACAACTGGAATTGTAAACTCTGTATAGAGGTAATTGTCAGTTTCAGCGATTGTTTTAACTCTTCTAAAAGACTGAAGCGCTGTTCTGAGGTGAGCCATCGCCTCTTGGGGCGAGGAGTCGTAGGACAAAGGTTCGATTTGATGCACAGCATCTGTACTCTGACTATTAACACAGTTAGGGGTATTCGGGCAGGCTGCGAGTTGGTTTGCTAGGACACCAAGATTGGTGGGACGGTTGGCGGCAAGTAACTGCGGCTCTCCTGTCAAGGTTATTTTCCCTCCCAACAGGCAGGCTGTAACTAGCACTAATGATAGGAGCGTGAGTTGCACTCGTTTGAATAATGAATTTGGTTTGGTTTGAATCATTGACATTGCCTCAATTTCAAAAAGTCAAAATGTTATTCAAGTCGCAATTTTACTGTAAACTACGATCTATTTGGAATAGCTCTGTTTACAGCGAATAGTTTCAGCGGCGTTGCTGAAAGTATAATGATATTTTGCTAGAATGGAAGTATGAAATGCTTCCATTACAACTCAAATCAAACGGCCCTTGAACGGACATCGTAAAGGCAGACAATGCTACAAATGCAAGCCAAGGCCGCCAGTTCCTCGAATCATATCGACCGTGGAACTACTCTGAGGACGTGAAACAACTGTGCATAAAGATGTACTTGAATCGAATGGGGTTAAGAGCGATTGAACGGGTATGAGAAATTCACCACGCTACTGAAATGCACGCTCATTCGGGAAGTTGCTACTACCTTACCCGATGCCCCGCAGGTGGAGGACATTCTTGAGATTACAGAGTAAGATGAATTACCAACTTTTGTTGCTAGTAAACAGAATAAGTACAGACTAGGGAGGCAAGGCTTGAAAAATTAGATGTACCTTTTTTGAGTGGTTAGTTGTGCATAACAGATCGTTTGTGTGGTATTAAGGTACATCTAATTTTTTGTCGCCAAATTCCAATGGAGCGCGGTTAATCGTTGGCATCCAGGTATTTTAGCCCCGGTAATAGGACGCAGTGCTGAGACCTGCTTGCGTTCTTCTAGGGAAGCTAAGAAAGCTTGTACTGCTTTGCTATGTGTTTTTTCTGGTGGCTTCATCTTCAAAGAGCGCACAAATGCCAAAACCTCTTCTAAACGGTGTTCTGGCACTTGTTCCATTTCTTGAATGATTTGTTCTTTAATATTCATAGTGGTCTTATACGATCTTGGATTTTAGATTCGTTCCCAGCCGTAAGTTTACTCGATGTATTTTCCTAACTTAGAGCGGCTTTGAGACACTTGCCGCAAAAAGTTTCGCTCGTTACACTAATCAAGGAAAACGCCTTTTTGACTGCTTTCTTCGTCTGTGTTCGTTGTCTTGGCGTTTCATTCCTTGTTGATCACGAGTAGCTGATGTCATTGATATGGCATTTTTATCAGGCACGATTTGAGAACCGAATCTTCTGGCATAAACTTGAGTAAACTCAGCACCAAAAAACAGAATCTGAGCAGCATAATTAACCCAAGCCAGGATAATTACTACTGAACCAGCCGCACCGTAAGTAGAACCAAAACTGCTGTTTCCCAAATACAATCCCAGTAAAAACCTACCAACCGAGAACAACAGCGAGGTAATGATGGCTCCAATCCAAACATCGCTCCAAGCAATTTTGGCATCTGGTAGGACTTTATAGATTAGTCCGAATAATACTGTGGTGACGACAAAAGAAAGAATAAAGTTTGCCAGCTGCAACAGAAAGCCGGCACCTGGTAGGAGATGACCAAAAAAATTGACCACCCCCGCCAAAGCAGCACTAAGTATCAGGGAGACGAGCAGTAAAAAGCCAACACCCAGCACCATTGTGAACGATAAAAAACGAGCGCGAATAATAGCCCATAAACCCAAATTTGGTTTTGGCTGTACCTCCCAAATTGTATTCAGTGCATCTTGCAACTGAGCGAATAAGCCCGATGCACCAAATAGTAAGACTACGACACTGATGATCGAAGCAATACTTCCTGTTTCAGGCTTGCTGGCATTTTCAATTGCAGTTTCGATGAATTGTGCCCCTTCTTTGCCAACTAAACCTTGAATTTGTGTAACAATCTCACCTCTGGCTGCTTCTTCGCCGAATACAGCACCTGCGATCGCGATCGCAATTATCAGCAGCGGGGCAAGGGAGAAAACTGTGTAATATGCTAATGCCGCTGCTAACCTGGAAGCCTTATCATTGTTCCATTCTGCAAATGTTTCTTTCAGCAAAGCCAAGATAGTTTTGATGCTCACTAGTCAATCTCCTTATTGCCGGACGCAGCTTTATTTTTATTAGCTATTAGATGAATATTTTAGACTGCAATGCTTAAATAAGTTGGTGTACATACAATTTTTAGTGATGATAGGCGCTCTTGCTTAAGGCTAGAGGCTTGAGGCAAACCTTTTTATCTAAGTTAAATGTGTAATAGCTTACATCTGTATTTAGAACTAATAATAAAAAAAATTACATTTTAAGCAGGATAAAAATTGGATTTATCTTGTGTTAAATATTTTTAGAGTAGAAGTCAATATCATTCCAGTGGTAGCAGGGAGAACAAACATTAGTAGTTACTTTGAAGCAGCAACAAATAACCATCTATCAAACTAAAAGAGAACAGCAATGGCTAAACTCAACGCAATCTAATTACAGAAACATTTCAAAGGACTGGACTATCTAGCCAGTCAGGAAAATTTGATTAGCAAGAGTAGCTTCTGTTGCTTTTAACTAAGCTCGAAATTAAAATACACAAAACCAATCGCCCCGCAACTTCAAAAAATTAAGGAATTGCTCGTATTTATAGCAATATCAATACATGGTAATACCAAGCGGCGGCGAGGATTATAGTCAGGGCGATCGCGTTGGCTGGCTACTTACCAGAATCAGCAATCTCATTAAAATTTGGCATTGACAAAGGCTTGTTTGCTAAATCATTGTAAACATCTAAGTGCGCTTTAGTAATGCTTTGCCAAGTTATATTTGGGAAAAGGATACGACCAGTACCTAGTTTAACTCGTCGCTCTGGATTGTTGAGTAATTGCAGTAGTTCAGACGCTAAAGCAGTAATATCACCAGCAGGTACGAGCTGAACTGAGTGTCCTACTGGTAAAGATGTTTGCGTATGGGTAGCAACTACAGGCAAACCATGAGCTAATAGGGTTAAGAGGGTGCTATTAAGGCTCAGAGCGCGATCGCATGGCAACACGCCAATATCCGCTCCTGTGAGATAATGAGAAACAGTTTGGGCGCTGAGATATCCAGTGAAATGAACGACTTTGCTCAAACTCTTTTCGCTCACAAAAGTCTGAAGTTGAAGCAAATATTTTTTAGCATCTTCACCAGTTAAAGCAAGACTCTCAAATCCACCAACTATTAGCAAACGCGCGCGGGGTTGAATAGCAGATATTTGTTTGAATGCAGCTAGTAGAGTTTCTAATCCTTTATTTGGATGCACAAAGCCAAAGAAGGCAATTACTAGTGAATCCTCACACCAGTTGCAGTTTTGACGCAATAGCTGCCGTGCCTTTGTATTGTCAATTAATGCTACCTCTACATTTGGGGTAATGGGAATGTGGAACACGCGGTTTTTCAGCTTTGGCAAGCGTTTGTCTATTACTGCTTTAGTTTCTGCCTTAGTCGTAATTACGGCATCACTTTGAGTCAGCAAAAACCCATATTCCCGATCCCACCAGTTGTAATGTTGTCCTTGTATCTTTAACCATTGTATTAGTTGGGGTGGAATTTTTTGCGGCTGCCATTTCCAACATCCATACTCATGGATAGTAGTCACAATTGGCGATCGCCACCCTGCCATTCTCAACAGCAATGGTAGTAATAAGATAGCACGGTCAAAACCGTAGCTCTGGGCACTATACTGGATATGCAAAATTTCTGCTCTACTAGCGCGTACTGCTTGCACCAAGGCAAACAAATCGGCAAGTCGCCAACCATGCACTACACCAATTGCATTCGGATCATAAGCAGCCTCGGCAGCATAATAGCTAGTAAGTACTACCGATTCGAGGCAATACTGACGCAGACTTTTACATAAACTAGCAGTGTAATCCGATACACTAGAACATTCTGGTAAGTAAGTACCAGCAATTATTGCAATGCGAGTCATAGCGTTAAATGGTAGAAGCAAGCATCAGTCTAGTTAGCATTGCACGTTCGGCATAGAGCTAGTTATAAAAGTATCATTTTTTACTTATAATTAATACTCATATTAGTTACTAAGAAAGCGGAATTCTTGATTTTAAAGGAATATTAAGGATTTTTATTTGTTTCCTGAGCAAATAATTCGTGGTTTTCAAGGTAAAGATAAGCCAACGCGCTATCCTCCATTTTGTTGACAAATACGTTGAATTATGATCGTAGTGGAACGATTTTCTATAAAGGGTAGAATTTCTACAACACCGCCTAATTCTTCAACAATTAGTGCCTCTGGGAGTGTTTGTTTGGTGTAGTCACCGCCTTTAACATAAACATTTGGGCAAATTAGACGGATGAGATTAATGGGTGTATCTTCTTCAAAAGAAATCAGGCAATCGACACAGCTTAGGGCAGCAAGAACCTGAATTCGGTCAGGGAGGGGATTAATTGGACGAGTTGAACCCTTGAGGCGGCTAACGCTAGCGTCCGAGTTGACACCAATTATCAGAATGTCTCCCAAAGCACGAGCGCGGCTGAGATAAGATACGTGCCCGGCGTGAAGAATGTCAAAACATCCATTGGTAAAGACAATCCGGCGATCGGCAGCACGGTAGCAAGTTAAGCGATCGCTCAGTTGATTCAAATCGGCTAAATATTTGTCAATAAAGTCAAGTGCTGAGTGGCGAGGGGCGAGTGGTAGAGACGCGATATATCGCGTCTGTACAGAGGTGAGTGGCGACGAAGGAGTGGATCGATGTGAGAGGCAAGAGGTAAGGTTTTCTGCCTCAGCTCCCTCAACTTCCCCACAAAGAAACTGCCGTAACTCCTGAATTGAACAGGCTGTAGTGCCGTCTTTTCCCACTACTACGGCGGCGGCAGCGGCGGCTAGATCGGCAGCAGCACTCATCGGGGCTTTGGCAGCAAGGGCAAGTGTCAAGGCGCTGACATAGGTATCACCCGCACCAGAAGTACCTGATGAGCTGGCTTTAGCACTGGTTGTGCGGTGTAGTTGATGCTGTCGATCAAATACGATCGCGCCTTCAGCATCCAAGGTGACAGCAACTATCTGCGCCCCTGTTAAATGCAACAGCTTTTCTGCGTGGCTAGCAATTTGTTCAGATCTTGATTGCGATGGAGTCGGCGCAGCCTCTAGCCCCAGCAACTGAATTGCTTGCTTGTAATTTGGTTTAACTGCGGTAATATTGAGGCTACGATAGGCGGATAAATTTTTAGAATCGATCACCACAACGCGCTCTCGATTCTGTTGCACCTGTGCGATCGCTGCTATTACTCGCTCTGTCAAAATGCCATAACCGTAGTCAGAAACGATCAGCGCATCACAATCAGCGAAACTATTAGTTAGTTGCTCGATCAAAGCTTGTTCAGTCTTTGAATCAATTGGCTGGGTGCTACCAGAATCGAATCTCACCAATAACTGAGATCCTGCTATTAGCCTTTGCTTAGTCAGCGTTTGCCTACCTGGCTGGGTAAGGATGTGTTGCGTAGAAACGCCCTTTTCCACCAAAGCTCTTCGCAAGCTATCTCCTTCCGAGTCGTCACCAATTACCGAAAGGAAAGTCACACAACCGCCGAGTGCGCGAACATTAATTGCCGTATTAGCAGCACCACCTGGAACCTGTTGCTGCTGTGTCACTGTTACTACTGGTACGGGTGCTTCTGGACTCATGCGATCGCTAAAACCTGCCAAATAACAATCCAGCATGGCTTCACCAATGACGATCGCCTTAAGTGGGGCGATCGCATCTAGCAGCTTCACGAGATCGGTATTCACACCAAGTTCTCCAACTTGAGGGACAAGGAGACAAGGAGACGAGGGGACAAGGGGAAATCCAGCATTATATATTCTTACCCCTGACCAAATTAAGTCGTAAGTTATAAGTCCTAAGTCGTAAGTGTTAAGAAATTGGTTTCTAGCACCATTATTTATTTATGGAAAATAAAGAAATGCTCTGCATCAATATTCGCGCGTGAGCGCATTTTAAGGCTTGCGGTTGCCCCGTGTCCTCCGCTCCTTAGCCGCGTGCCTAGGGTATTACTTACGACTTACGACTTAATTGCTGACTCCTGAATTTAAAGCCGCACCTGCTGTAAGTGACTGCGGGGGTTAAAGCTACGAGTATCACGAATTTTCTCGTAATATTCCCGTTCAACTGTACTTAGGTCTTTTGGTGGCACGATCGCAATCTTCACTAATAAGTCAGTGCGCCTACCTTGAGGTTGCGACCAACCTTTGCCCCGCAAACGTAACGATTGTCCAGAACGAACCCCAGCCGGAACGTTTAATTTGACTGTTCCATCTGGTGTAGGAATGTCAATTGCAGTTCCCAGTACTGCTTCATCGGGAGTAATTGGCACTTCACAAACTAAATTATCTCCCTCAAACTTGAAGAAAGAGTGCGGTTGAATTTCTACTTTTAAGTACAAATCACCTCGTTTCTGGGTTAAGGGACTTACCATTCCCTTACCACGTACTCGCACGCGAGTTCCGGGTTTAGCACCAGGAGGAATACGAACTTCAATCGTTTCGTTGCCTAAATCTAAGCGTTTTTGCACCCCATGAAATGCTTCAGATAAAGTGAGAGCGATCGCTGCTTCTTGATCTGATGCGGCTTTGGCTGTAGTACTGTCAAAGCCAGTGGTTGAATCTCCAAAACCATCAAAGCCACTAAATCCAGATGGTCGCCCTGAGGAAGTGCTGTAACTATAAGTTTGTCTTGTTCCAGTACTAGTCCCCGTACCACTTGCACCAGTACTACCAAAACGACCTAGCAAGTCATTAATAAATTCATCAAAAGTGCTGTATTTGCCAAACTCGAAATCTTCAAAACCAACGTTAACGCTGCTACTACGTGCGCCTGAAGGCCACCCTTGTTCAGCTTGTTTCCAGTATTGACCGAATTGATCGTATTTTTGACGTTTTTCTGAATCTGACAACACCTCATAAGCTTCGCTTACTTCCTTGAAACGAGCTTCTGCTTGTTTGTTGCCTGGATTTACGTCAGGATGGTATTTTCGGGCTAGTCGACGAAAAGCCTGTTTAATTTCATCAATACTGGCGGTTTTACTAACTCCAAGAATGGTGTAGTAGTCTTTAAAGTCTGTCGCAGCCATCTATTAGCCTCCTCTAAAAATTTCGCTTATATTTTTGTTTAAGATGGTTCACACCATACCTGGCTTTTAAATTTTAGATTTTAGATTTTGGATTGAATTTTACCCATCTCCCTATTGTCCCCCCTGCTATTCCAACGAGTATTCTTTAGGTGGAGGGAAGTAACTGGGGTGAGTCTAAAGCCAAATTGTATGAGTTATTAGGCACAGCTAGACAAACCAGCATCCAGTTAGGAAAGTTTCTGGTATATACATTCTGCCCTAAACTTATCAAAGGTTTACAAGCAGTCAAGTTCGGTTGTTGGGGTAAGAGCGATCGCATTATCCCTACATATACTGTTTGCACTAAGCGCGAATTAGCTCGTTGAATCCCTCATTTAAGGCGGGTGGTGCATCTCGAACAGAGCGATGCATCCCAAAGATTACCTCTTCTGGCACTTGGCGCGAACGGCGGCGATTTCGTGCCAAACATAACCATACTGGAGTATCTACCCACAGACCGATGATTTTTGTAAAGCCACTAGCGCGAGCAAGGGCGATCGCTTCGCGCCGATTTCGTCGCCGCACATTAGTGGCATCATAAATTGCTGCGTTTACTACTCCCTGGGAGATTTGCACCACAGCCCCGTGAAATTGACGCTGCACCTCTCGCCAAATCAGCAACCAAGGCCCTTGAATTGCTTCATCACCAAATAGCTGTTTCCTAATCAAATCGGAAGAAATCAACTTTAACTTTGGATCTGCTGTCAGTAGCTGCTGTGCCAGGGTTGACTTGCCGCTACCTGGCAATCCGATTAGAAGTATAAGTTTAACCATTCTAGTAAGCAAGAGAAAGGATGAAGGCTGAAGGCACAAGATGCAAAGCGGCTTGCCGAAGGCGCTTGATGAAAGTAGAAGGCTGAAGGATGAAAGTAATTCGTAATTAAAAAACCAACTATTAATTACTACTCCTTCGTCACTACTCATGTACGGGTGGGAATATCAGCGCTTATTTGTCTGACTAGTACGGGCGGGAATATCAGCGATTATTTGTCTGACTATTAGGTTGTTTACTAAACCCGCCCCTACAGCTTACTTGTTAAACCCGCCCCTACTACTTCACACTTTAGACTTCAGACTTCACACTTGATGCTTTAGATTATTGTTCCGTCGGGAATCACAGCATTTTTCAGCACTACAACAATGCCGTTGCGGATGTAGAAACCTTCAGTTTCGCGATCTGCTTCTTCCACTCGGTCTTTATTAATAATTTGTACATCACAGCCGATGCGGGCATTTTTGTCAATGATCGCACGGCGAATTGTGGTATTGGAAGAGATGCCCAAGCAAACATTGCTGGTGTCGCAGTCGGACTGCCGTTCGGCAAAAGGTTGATAGAAATCTGCTCCCATGATTAGAGAGTCTTCAATCGTACAACCAGCCTCAATGCGCGCTCTCACTCCCAATACTGAATGTTTAATCTGGCACTTCTTCAGAATGCACCCTTCACTAATGATTGATTCGGTCACGTGACAGTCTAAAACTTTGCTCGGAGGCAAGTAACGAGCGCGGGTGTAGATTGGAGCTTGCTCATCATAAAAGCTAAATGGTGGACGGGGTTGCTTAGTCAGCGCCATGTTCGCATCATAGAAAGCTTCAATCGTTCCAATGTCTTCCCAATAGTCATCAAACAAGTAAGCTTGAATGTTGTAATCCTTGGCGGATGCTGGAATGATTTCTTTACCAAAATCAGTTTGTTCTGGCTGCTGTTTCAACAGATCGATCAGCACATCTCGCTTAAAGACATAAATGCCCATCGAAGCGATGTAGGGTTTTTCCTTTGCTTGTTCTGACGTTAACCCCAAGATCGAAGTATCCACCTGCATCTTGACTAAAGCATCGCCTTTGGGTTTTTCACTAAAGTCGATTATCCGTCCTGAATCATCAATTTTCATCAAACCAAAATCAGAAGCGCGGCGGTGATCCATCGGCACTACCGAGAGGGTGACATCTGCCTGAGTGTCGCGGTGGCGTTGAACAAACTGGCGATAATCCATCCGATAGAGGTGATCTCCTGACAGAATCAGGTATTCATCAACGTCCCACTCTTCCATTAACCAAAGATATTGCCGGACTGCATCCGCCGTTCCCTGAAACCAGTTTGTGCTGGATGGAGTTTGTTGAGCGGCTAGCACTTCCACAAAGCCTTCAGTGAAGCCAGAAAAGCTGTAGGCACGAGCGATATGACGATTGAGTGAAGCTGAGTTGAACTGAGTCAGTACGTAGATTTTGTAGATTTCTGAGTTAATGCAGTTACTGACTGGAATATCGATTAAACGATATTTACCTGCTAATGGTACAGCAGGCTTGGCTCTGAGCTTGGTAAGTGGATAAAGGCGGGTTCCCGCGCCTCCTCCGAGAATAATCGCTAATACTTTTTTCACAGGAAATTCCTCCCGACTGCCATTGATTCCCAAGTCCAGTGTAGTGGACAGTGTGGAATAGATGGTTAAGGAAGAAGGAGGAGATTTTCAAATCTGAAAAACTGATCAAAGGCGGGGCAATCGCCAACAAAGTGACATCAAAGCCTTATGTTTACTGGTTCAAAGGTGCTTGATCAGCGCAAAAAGGAACTTTCCACCCTTGATCATAACGAATTCACCAAAGTCAAACTGCTTTGTTTGCGTGCTTGAGATCTAGCTCGACGCAGCAAGAATGGCTCAGATGTGACACAACGCTCGGCAAAATGTCGAATTCAACCTTTAACAACAATTGGTCAAATAGTAAAATTCAGGAAAATGCGAATAGCAAATTCTATTTCAGTTCAAAAAACAGTCAACTAATATACTAAAAGACTGAATTAATTGAGTAATTTCACTGCGATCGCCTGCTTCGCTCTAGATTAATTTTCCACATTCAATCTCAAGTTAGAACCACAAAATTGTCAGTGTATGTACCTTGTCATTGAAGGGCTTGGGAGTAATCATGGAGATTCAAACCCCAGATTGGGTGAAACACGCTGTTTTCTATCAAATTTTTCCTGATCGCTTTGCCAAAAGCAAAGAACCGCGCAAGCGACTGTTGAAGTCTTTGTCA